>JACNJP010000195.1 GCA_014382465.1 Planctomycetota bacterium | reverse complement strand
AAGAGCATCGCCGCATGAGCCTCAGGTCGCGATACACAACTCTTGACCATACCTCCCGCGGCGGGCGGGAGCGGCGCTTTGGCGCGTTCCTTCGGGTCGTTTCCTGTCCGGTCGCGCGGCGCGCGAGGGAGAGCGCCGGAGATGGCCGGCGATCGGCCGCCAGAGCGGCTCCGGTTTCCAATCCGGAAATGGCGAGCGCAAATCACTCAGGAATCGTTTCGAATCGTCGGGCGCTCCGAAAGGCTGTTAAATTCCCCACCCCGTGACCGCCTCCACCATCCGCGTCTCCGATCCAGGCGGCTTCGAGCTGCGGCGGGTCCTGGCCGAGGACGGCAGCGCCCTGCTGCCCGGCGACCACGCCCCGCTGCCGCCGCGCGGGGAGCTGGCCGAGCTCTACCGGGCCATGCTGACCACGCGGCTGCTCGACGACCGCATGCTCAAGCTGCAGCGGCAGGGACGGGTGGCCTTCGTCGGCACCGCCACCGGGCTCGAGGCCTCGGTCCACGGCAGCGCCGCCGCCTTCCGCCCCGAGGACTGGGTCTTTAGCGCCCTGCGCGAGGGCGGCGCGGCGGTGCAGCGCGGCATGCCCCTCGAGCAGTACGCCGCGCACATGTTCGGCAACGCCGAGGACACCGCCAAGGGCCGGCAGATGACCAACCACTTCCAGCACCCCGAGGGCAACTTCGTCAGCTGGTCGTCGGTGATCGGCACCCAGCTGCCGCAGGCGGTCGGAGCGGCGATGGCCTTCCAGCGGCGCGGCGAGCCGCAGGTGGTGTGCGCCTACTCCGGCGACGGCGCCACCAGCAGCAACGGCTTCCACTCGGCGCTCAACTTCGCCGCCGTCTACAAGGCTCCGGTGGTGTTCGTGGTCATCGACAACGGCTGGGCGATCAGCGTGCCGAGCTCGAAGCAGACCGCCTCCCGCTGCTACGGCGACAAGGCCCGCGCCTACGGCATGCCCGGCTGCGACGTCGACGGCAACGACGTGCTGGCCTGCTACCGCGCCACCCAGGAGGGCGCCGACCGCGCCCGCGCCGGCGGCGGCCCGTCGCTGGTGGCCCTGCGCAGCTACCGCATCGGTGGCCACTCCAGCAGCGACGACCCGACCAAGTACCGCGACCCCGACGAGGTCGAGCACTGGGAGCAGCGCGACCCGCTCGACCGCTTCGCCGCCTACCTGCGGGCCGAGGGACTGCTCGACGACGCCCTCCAGGCCGAGTGGACCGCCGCGATCACCGCCCGCATCGCCGCCGTGGTCCAGCGCGCCGAGAAGGTCGGCCCGCCGCCGCTCGAGACCCTGGTCGAGGACGTTTATGCCGACCCGCCCAAGCACCTGCGCCGCCAGGTGATCGAGGCCCTGCGGGTGATCGCCGAGAAGGGCGAGGCGGACGCCGTCGAGGGCAAGTTCCCGCTCTAGGGCAGGCACCTCATGACCGCCGCCGCCGCCGCCGCGGCAGGCTCCCGACCGCGGAAGGGTTCGACCGCCGCGTGAGGGTGGTCGATCAGGAGCTGAAGCGCGTGTTCCGTCCCCAGGGTCCGGTGGAAGGCCGCGAGCGGCTTCGAGAGCCCTGCTGGGCTGCCCGCCTTTACCTCGAACAGCATCCACGGCTCGCCGTCCCGGCTGACCAGGAAGTCGACCTCCTTGCCGTCCTTGTCGCGGATGAAGTGCAGGCCGAAATCCCCCAGCCCGAGGTCGGTCCAGACCTGGACCGACTTCATCAGCGCCGCGGCGACGAAGTTCTCGGCGCGCTGCCCTTCGTCGGGCACCTGGGCCCAGTCCCACAGGTAGTACTTCGGCTCCTTGCGCAGCGCGCGCGGCACGTTGCGGAACCACGGGCGCACGGCGAAGCAGTAGTAGAAGGAGTCGAGGGTCCTGAGCCAGCTCTTGACGGTGTCGATCGACGCCTGGACCTCGCGCGCGAGCGAGGCGTAGGAGCAGAGCTGGCCGGCGCGGCGGCGCAGAAGCTCGCCGAGGTGCTCGACCTGGCCGAGGTCGCGGATGCGCGTGAGGTCGCGCAGGTCCTCACGGAACAGCTGCGACCGGCGGGTGCGGCGCCACAGCGTGGTGAAGCGGCGGTCGCGGCGCAGGAAGGGCTCGGGGAAGCCGCCGTGCTCCCGCAGCGCCAGCCAGTCGTCGTCGTGGAGGACCGCCCCCGCTGGGCGGAGCAGCTCCTCCCTCGGCTCCGGAGCCGCGAGCTCGCCCGCCGAGAGCGGGTGCATGCGATAGGGGAAGTAGCGGCCCATCAGGCTGTCGCCGCCGTAGCGGAAGATGTCGAGCCGGGCGCTGCCGGTGACCAGGATCCGCGCGCGATCCTCGACGGCGTCGAACAGGCCTTTCAGCAGGTCCTTCCATTTGGCGAACTTGTGCAGCTCGTCGAAGATCAGCAGCGGCGGCCGGTCACGCGGGACATGGAGCCGCGCCGCCTCCATGATCCGTTCCGGCCCGCCGAGCAGCCGCTCACGGTCCTGGGGCAGGTCCCAACTCCAGTAGTGGCTCTCGCCCCAGGCCTCGCCGACCGCCTTGACCGTGGTGGTCTTGCCGACCTGCCGAGGACCGGCCAGGAAGGCCATCTGGCGGTTCTGGCGCAAGTGCCGAAGCAGGATCTCCTCGTAGAGCCGGCGCACGTTCATTCTTCGACCATTCTATGGATTGGTCGAGAATGGTCCCGACTATTCTCCAACAATATCGATATTGGGCGGATCCTTGTTCGGGTCAAAAAGACCTAAAGCTATGTAATAACTGTGGTTACGTTGCCTTGATGGGGTTGAGGACCCTTTCGGACCTCATGAATCACACCGCCATCCCGGGAGTTCGCCACCGCCCTGCCAGTCCGCGCCTTGGACCCGGTTTCCCGCGCCGTGCCTCCTGGGGCAGGCCACCATCGAGCGGTCTGCCGAAGCAGGGCGAAGCCCCTTATCCTGACCGGACGCCGGCGGGAGTGTGCCGCGGCGAAAGACCCTCGCCCACCCTTCCCATCACGGAGTCCATCATGCCCCTCTTCCTCACCTCGCAGCTCAGCGGCACCAACAACTTGATCGCCGGCGGCGGCGCCTTCTTCATGCTGATCGCTTGGCTGGTCCTGATCGTCGGCGTGGTGGTGCACCTGGCCTTCGCCGCCGCCGTCTTCGGCGACGCCAGCGAGCTCCGCGATCGACGGACCACCGGCTGCGACCCGGTCTTCGGCACGCCCTTCGTCTGGTGCCTGGCCACCATCCTGGGCGGGGTCTTCGTCGCCACCGCCTACTGGCTGGTCCACCGCTCGGCGCTGAGCCGCGGCGGCCTGGAGACCCCGCCGCTGGACCATTGACCGTCACCGACCCGGCGGGCCCCTCCGCCGCCGCGGCGCGGCCATCCCCGCCCTGTCGGATGCCGTGGCGCCCTTCCCGCGCCGGTTTTCCTCCTCCTCGGTGGCTTCCTGCCAGAAGCCCGGCTCGCGGTTAGGTTGGATCTCCGAACGATGCCCCGGACCCTCTCCCCGATCGAATCCCTCGCCGCCGGCGCCGAGCGCGAAGAGGTGCTGCGCCGCGTGCGGCGCCATCCCGCCTGGGCCGAAGACCTGCTGCAGGGCTTGAGCGACCCGCGCCCCGCCGTGCGTTACGGCAGCAGCCGGGTGCTGCGGCAGCTCGCTGAGGATCACCCGGAGAAGCTGAAACCCTGGTTCGACGAGCTGGCCGCCGCGCTGGCGCACCCGAACAAGCTGCTGCGCTGCGACATCGCGGCGGCGGTCGCGGCGATGGCCGGCGTGGTGAGCGCGCCGACGATGCGCGCGTTGCTGCCCGAGCTGGCGCGGCCCTTGAGCGGCCCCGAGCTGGTGCCTGCCGCCAACGCGGCGATGGCCTTGGCGCTGGCGGCCGAGCGGGCTCCCGCCTTCGGGCCGGAGGTCACCGAGGCGCTGCTCGCAGCCGGCCGCGCCCGGCTGCCCACCGCGGAGTGTCAGCGCATCCTCGCCGGCAAGGTGATCGAGGCCTTCGACCGGATCGCGCCGCTGGCTCCCGCCGACCCGCGCGTGCCGCGCTTCGTGAAGCGGCACCTGCGCAGCTCCCGGCCGGGCACCCGCAAGCGGGCCGAGCGCTGGTGGAAGCGCCACGCCCCGCGGACCTGACGACGGCGCTCTCGCCGCCCGCCGCTCGCAACATCGACGGCCTCCAGGACAGGGGGACCGGGTCCGGGACGGATAGAGTGAGGGCATGAGAGGCGCCACCCTCGGGCTCGGCTTGCTGGCCGCCGCCGCGCCGGCCCAGGAGCCGGGTCCGCCGCCGCACGCGCGGGCCGAGGTGGTCGAGTCGCTGAGGCTGGGCGCCGCGGCGGTCCGGCACCCCTCCGACGGCGGCGGCAAGGCCTGGCTGGTGGAGGAGAAGGGCGCCGCCGCCGCGGTCGCCGGCCAGCCGGGGGAGTGGACGCTGATCTACGAGGCCGGCGAGCTCGGCGTCGCTGAGGGCGGGGCGGTCTACCTGCAGGTGTCGCCGTTCTGGGGTTGGAGCACGCCGCAGACCGAAGCGCCCGACTTCGAGGGCTACACCGAGGTCACGACCGCGGTGCGCGGCCTCGAGCTCGAGCCGGTCACGATCGACCAGCAGCTCCTGGCGGTGCACCTGCGCGGCCGGGGGCTGAAGGCCGGCGAGCAGCTGCGCTTCGTCTACCGCGGCCTTGCCGACCGCTTCGCCGAGTCGGACTCGCGCTTCTGGATCGCGGTCGACGGCGACGGCGACGGCGTGCGCAAGGTGCTGGAGGACTCGCCCGGCGTCCGGGTGCGGGCGGGCGAGACGGTGCGGCTGCACCTGGTCCTGCCGACCACCGCCGAGCCGGGCGAGATCGTGCGGCTGTCGATCGCGATGCTGGACGCGCGCGGCAACGTCGGATCTCGCGAATTCGGGGAGATCTCCTTCGACCTGCCGGAGGGCCTGGAGCTGCGCGGCGGCGTCGGCATCCACGACGGCGCCGGCGGCGTGGAGGTGGAGGTGCTGAAGGCCGGCCTCTACCGGGTCAAGGCCAGCTTCGCCATGGTCGAGGGCGAGTCCAACCCGATGCTGGCGCGCGCCGGCGCGCCCAAGCTGCTGTGGGGCGACCTCCAGATCCACACCGGCCTGTCGGACGGCACCGGCGTGCTCGAGGAGGTCTGGCGCTACGCCCGCGGCGCCGCCGCGCTGGACTTCGCCTGCATCACCGACCATGACCGCTGGGGGCTGATGTTCCTGGACGAGCACCCGGAGATGTGGGCCGACATGAAGCGCGTCGCCAACCAGCGCAACGAGCCCGGGCGCTTCACCGCCTTCCTCGGCTACGAGTGGACCAACTGGATCTACGGCCACCGCCACGTCGTCTACGGCGGCGACGACGGCGCGCTCTACAGCAGCTTCGACGAGCGCTTCGACCGGCCCGAGGAGCTGTGGGCGGCGCTGCGCGGCCAGGACGCGATCACCATCGCCCACCACAGCGCCGGCGGGCCGGTGCCGACCGACTGGCGCGTCGCGCCCGACCCGGCGCTGGAGCCGGTGACCGAGGTGGTGTCGGTCCACGGCAGCTCGGAGGCCGCCGACAGCCCGGGCATCATCTACCGGCCGGTGGCCGGCAACTTCGTCCGCGACGCCCTCGACCGCGGCTACCGCCTCGGCTTCCTCGGCAGCACCGACGGCCACGACGGCCACCCGGGGCTGTCGCACCTGGCCGGCGCCAACGGCGGCCTGGTGGCGGTCTTCGCCGAGGAGAACACCCGCGCGGCGATCTTCGAGGCGCTGCGTGCGCGGCGGGTCTACGCCACCAACGGCGAACGCATGCTGGTGCGCTTCTCGCTGGACGACGCCGAGATGGGCTCCGTGGTGGCCGCCGGGGACGCCGACCTGACCCTGCGCTGCCGCGTCGTCGGCACCGAGCCGATCGAGCGCATCGACGTCATCTACGGCGGCCGGATCGTGGATCCGGAGACCGGCGCCAGCCAGCTCATCGGCGTGGTGGCCGACGCGATCCCCGCCGGCGGGCGCAGGGTGTTCTACTTCGAGGGCGAGGTGCCGGGGCTGGAGCCCGGCGAGTACGTCTATCTAAGGGTGGTGCAGCAGGGCCGCGGGGTGGCGTGGACCAGCCCGATCTGGGCGGAGTAGCGGGGAGGGAGGGGGAACGCTCCGGGGCAGGAGAGTGCTGCCACCTCGCTCCGAGATGTCCCGCGCTGCGGCCGGCCGAATGATGCTGGCGTCGGACTGGCGACTGCTTCTCCGGGTCCTAAGAAACTACCCGCGTGGCAGCTGTAGATGGAGGAAGCAATAGGTCACTCCTCGATCGCCCGGACGGCGGCTTCAAGCGCTGCGGGCGGGATCGTAACTGTGCAGACTTGGTCTCCGGCTGCCATCTGGACGAAGAGCGTGGTCGGAGAAACTCCTGAATTCGGCAGAAAACGGAGTGGGGCAGTCCCCGGAGGCCCAAGAAGGAAAACCTCGAGCTGGTGGGTGCCTCCCTCCTGAAAGAAGAGTTGGGCTGCCTGGGTCTCCGCGGAGAACGTCGCTCGACTACCAAGGCCGAATGGCGTGACCCCAGGACCTGATGCATTCACCCGAATGCTAAAACCGCTCGGAATCGGTGACCGGTCGAGGCGAAGGTCAACCAGGATGGCAGGCTCCAGAGTAATGACCTGGTCGGCGACTGGTTGAGGAAGCACGGCCGCCCGGAACCCTCGTGCTTCGACGGACCAGGAATCCTTGTTCCTCCATGAAGGAAGGAGGATCGTCCCTCCGCCGTCAGACTGGGTGGGCACGCCGTGATCAGCTCCAACGGCTATCGCCCTGCGAATGGGATTTCCATTTGGATCTTGAACCTTGACGCGAGAGACGCGGAGGTGGCGAAGGTCGATTCCCTCGAGCCGAGGGTCCTTGAGCTCCACCCCGGGGGGAAGCTCAAGGTCGAGCTTCCAGATCGGATCGATGCCCAAGCTCGAGAGGTCGGGATCGTTTTTGAATGAAACGACCAGCCTGCCGGGACCAGCTGGCAGGCCGTGGTGGGCGAACCTTCCCTCCTCGTCGATGAGAAGTGCCTCTTTGGCGACCCTGTTGCCCTTCTTCTGTAGCCAATTGAGCTCGAGGAGTTCGGGTTGCATCGAAGGTGCCAGAAGTACCCAGCCAGAAAGGCCTGCGGTCGAAGCCAACCACACTTCCACGCCATCTTCTCCGGGCGTGAACTGCTGAGAAACGGGTGGCCCTTCCTCGCTGGTGACGAATAGAAACGACTCAGAAGCGCCCGGCAGGCGGCCGAAGACCCGGAAGGCTCCGAGATGGTCGGTGAATGAATCGAGGGCCGCCACCGGTTTTCGTGAGGCGCCCTTGGGCTCCATGACCACCGGCTTTGCGTACACCCTGACCTTCGCGCCAGGAATCGGACGCCCGTCCGAGCGGAGGACATTCCCGGCAACGAGCAAGGGTGCCCTTTCCAAGAGAAACTCCCCGAGATGGGAGACTCCCTCGGGGAGGTCGGCTGGAATTCCAAGGACGGTCTGCCAGGGGCGGCCATCGCCCTCTCCAGGGTGGAGCAGGACCAGTGTGGCGGGCAGGACGAAGTCTTCTCCAATGACGATCCTGAACCTCCCTTCACCATCGGTTTGCGGCCCCTCCCGGAACCAATTGCCGAAGACGGTCGAGGAACCGCAAAGGAACAACCCCACCATCTTTCCGGGTGGCGAAAGGTCACCCAGAGGCAGGACAAGCGGCCCGGCGAGCGCAGTGCGGCCTGAGGCGGCCCGGAGGACCAGCTAGAGCACCTGCAGTGGCTCCTTGGGTCCCTCCGGCAGCACCGCGTCGAGTTCCTGGCTGCCATTCACGGGAGCGTACGCCGCGAGATTCAGGTCCAGGCCGACGTAGGGGAATCGGACAATCCCCTCTCTGGAGAACCGATTGATTCCGTGCAGATTTCGGAGTGGGTTGCTTCTTTCCCAGTTCTGGACCGGCGGATACTCCGGGTAATCGTCTCTGGCAAGGTGGACCGGAAGCTGGGCGGAGACTGGCTCCTCCCGTTCATCGACGAGGTGTACCACAACGGATCCCGTCGGCGGGAGCGTGAGGAGGACCGGCTCATCCGGAAGAGCCGCGAGGTCGAATTGCGCCTCGACCGGTTCAGAAAGAGGCAGGGGTAGGCGAATCGTGGCGCGCAAGAATGGCTCGTCAAAGGACGCGAGAAGGCTGAGGACATCCGCGATGACCGCCCGGCCATTGGCATCCGATACAGCCACACCAAGATTCTTGCTTCCCCGTTCTCGCTCTCCCCTCAGCGCGACATGAACGTCTGGGGCGGGCTCACCATCGGAGGTGCAGACCATCACCGTCAGATTCAGTCTCTTCTCCAGTCGGATGGTGATCGTTTCTCCAGGGCGGGGATTCCCGATGAAGGTCTCTCCGCTCCTGCCATCCCATTCCCCCCTCAGGAAGAGCTCCGTCCTGGGTACTGGCACAACCGCCTCGCCGGCCTCATTGGAAAGGTAGGTTTGAGCATACTGGGAGAAAGCGATTGATCGATCCATGCCCGTCGCCACCTCGCCGCAGAGCTTCTCCCATGCCAGACCCATGTATTCCTGTGCGAACACCGTGGCGCCGGGACAGGGATCCCCACCATCTGCCATGACGACCCGGACGAGGATCCCCGCTTCGGGATGGGAAGAGAGACCGATTGCCTGGGGTGTCGGGTTTGGAATGCCAGGATCTGCGGTAAGGTCCTCTCGTGTCTCCTCAGCAGAGGAATCTAGAGTTTCGTCGGGAGGCAGATCGATGGAACTCTCTTGAGGAGCGGGCGTCAACACTCCTTGGCCAGCAGAGGAATCCATCCTCGGGCGGAGAAAGAGGATCAGGCCAGCCGCAACAAGAAAGACCAGGACAAATGCCAGCAGAAACCGGTTCATGGATGGATTACCCAGGGCTGTGGTGGCATGACCAATATAGCCGTGACATCAATGTGAGTGAGCCGAAGCGGCCGAATCCACCCGACCGAATCCCCAACTCCCGGCGGAGCCAGCACCCCACACCATGCGGAGCCGTGGTCTAATCCCGGACCATGCACCCTGTGCTCCTGGCGATGCTTCCGCTGCTCCCCCTCCCCGGCGGATCTCCCTGGCAGGGCGGTTACGGCCGCGACCTGCACGGCGAGGTCCTTCCCTACGACTCGGCGCTTCCCGAGGTGAGCTCGGCGTTGCTGGTGCGGTCGATCGACGCCGGCGACTTCATCGAGTGGGAGACCCAGCCGGCGCCGGCGGCGCTGGAGGGAGAGACCGTGCCCTTCGTGTGGCTGTTCGGCCTCGACGCCAACCCCGAGCGGCACGCCTTCGAGCTGTCGGTGGACGGCGCGCCGGTCCTGAGCTTCCGCAACCCGGCGAGGCCGTCGCTCGAGGCCTGGGAGGTCGCCGGCGAGTCCGGCGCGCGGCTCCAATTCCGGCCGACCCTGATCGATCGCCACGACGACGTCTTCGGCTTCGCGGTGCTGAGCCTGCCGCGGCGGATGGTGACGCCGGGCCAGCCCCTGCGCCTCAAGGTGGTGGGGGAGAGCGCCGGCAGCCGGGTCTGGTACATGACCTTCCGGGCCTCGCCGGAGGCCGGCGCCAAGGTCACGGCGCGCGACGCCCTGCTGCGCGGCCACGGCGAGCCGTGGCAGCCGGTGGTGGTCGAGGTAGTGCACCTCGGCGCCCCCACGCCGGCGGTGATCGAGACCAGCTGGTCCGCCCCGCAGGAGGTCGAGCTGAAGCTCGGCGCCAACCGCTTCGAGCTGCCGCACCCCGAGGCCACCCAGCCGGTCCTGGAGAGCGTCGGCCTGCGCGCCGAGGACGGCACCGCCTACGAGATGGCCCGCTGGGTCGCGCCGGTGCGGCGGTGGACCCTCCACCTGGTCCAGCACTCCCACACCGACCTCGGCTACACCCGCCCGCAGACCGAGATCCTGCCCGACCACCTGCGCTACATCGACTACGCGCTCGACTACTGCGACCTGACCGACGACTACCCGGACGCCGCCCGCTTCCGCTGGACCTGCGAGGCCTCCTGGCCGGTGCGCGAGTGGCTGCGCTACCGCCCGGCGGCCCAGATCGAGCGGCTGCGGCGGCGGGTCGCCGAGGGCCGCATCGAGCTGACGGCGATGTTCGCCAACATGAGCGAGCTGCTCGACGAGCGCGGCTGCGCCGCCAGCCTGGAGCCAGTCGCGCTGATGCGCGAGCACGGCCTGCCGGTCGAGTCGGCGATGCAGGACGACGTCAACGGCATCTCCTGGGTCTACGCCGACCTGCTTCCGGAGCTGGGGGTGCGCTACCTGAGCATGGGCGAGCACGGCCACCGCGCCCTGATCCCCTTCGACGTTCCGACCGCTTTCTGGTGGGAGTCGCCGTCGGGCTCGCGGCTGCTGGCGTGGCGACCCGACCACTACAACACCGGCAACTTCTGGGGCATCCACACCGGCCGCATGGAGACCGTCGAGCCGGCGCTGTTCCGCTACCTGGAGGGGCTGGAGGAGCGCGGCTATCCGCGCGACGCGGTGGCGGTCCAGTACTCGGGGGTGTTCCTCGACAACGCCCCGCCCGGGATCGTCGCCAACGGCTTCATCCGCGACTGGAACGAGCGCTTCGTCTGGCCGCGGCTGCGCTCGTCGACGGTGTCGGAGCTGCCGCGCCGGATCGGGGAGGAGTCCGGCGCCGAGCTGCCGGTCCACCGCGCCGCCTGGCCCGACTGGTGGTCGGACGGTGTCGGCTCGGCCCCGCGCGAGGCGGCGGCGGCGCGCCGCACCCAGGGCGAGCTGACGGCGGTCGAGGGCATGCTGGCGATGGCGGCGCTGGCCGGCGTCGAGCTGCCCGACGGCCTGCGCGCGCGCCAGAGCCGCACGCGCGAGCAACTGGTGGTCTACGGCGAGCACACCTACGGCGCGGCCGAGTCGGTGACCGACCCGGGCGCCGAGAACAGCCAGGTGCAGTGGGCCGAGAAGTCGGCCTTCGTGTGGGACGCGGTCAAGGAGACCGCGATCCTGAAGGAGGCCGCATTCGGCCTGCTCCAGGGCCGATTGCCGCGCACCGACGCGCCGACGATCACGGTGGTCAACACCCTCGGATGGCCACGCGGCGGCCTGGCGCGGGTGTTCATCGACAAGGAGCTGCTGCCACCCGGCCGCGCCTTCCGGGTCGTCGACGACCGCGGCGAGGAAGTGCCGGCGCAGCTCTGGCAGGCCAAGCACGACGGTAACTGGTGGGCCTTGCAGGTCGCGGACGTCCCGGCCTTCGGCTGGCGCAGCTACCGCCTGGAGCTGCTCGACGGCGAAGCGGCCGGGTCGCCGCCGGTCGACGCCAGCGGATTGCTCGAGAACGCCCACTACCGCCTGCGGGTCGATCCCGCGCGCGGCGGCGTAGTCAGCCTGTACGACAAGGAGCTCGGCCGCGAGCTGGTCGACGCCGGCGCCGAATGGGGCTTCGGCCAGCTCGTCCACGAGCAGCTCGGCAACCGCTGGCAGCTCGAGAGCAAGACCCTCGACGACTTCCAGCGCGCCGGGCTGGAGGGCTTCCAGCTCGGGCCCGGCGACCAGGGGCCGCTGTGGCGCAGCTTCTTCCTGCGCGGCCGGGCGGACATCGCCCCCGAGGAGAACGGCGTCGAGGTCGAGGTCCGCCTCTACGAGCTCGAGAAGAAGGTCGAGTTCCGCTACCGGCTGCGCAAGCGGCCGGAGACCGCGCCGGAGGGGCTCTACGCCGCCTTCCCCTTCGCGCTGCCGGACTCCACGCTGCGCTACGAGACGGTCGGCGGCACCGTCGACCCCGAGACCGACCAGATCCCGCGCACCTCCAGCGACTGGCAGTGCGCCCAGCGCTTCGTGACGCTGACCAACGCCGAGGCGCGCGTCACCCTGAGCAGCCCGGAGATCCTGCTGCACCAGTTCGGCGGCATCCAGCTCGGCCGCTTCCAGGACCGCGCGGTGGTCGAGCGGCCGCACATCTACTCCTGGCTGCTCAACAACTACTGGGTGACCAATTTCCTCGCCAGCCAGGACGGCGAGTTGTTCTGGAGCCAGGCGATCACTTCGGGGCCGGCCGACGGCGAGGCCGCCGGCCCGGTCGCCGCCGCCCGCTTCGGCTGGGACCACCAGATGCCCCTGCTGACGCGCGTCCTGCCGCCCGGCCGCCAAGCCGCCGCGCTGCCCGCGCCGGTCTCGCTGCTCGGCTTCGCCGGCGCCGAGGTGGTGCTGGTCGGCGCGCGCTGCACGGCCGAGGGCGAGGTCCACCTCCAGCTCCGCGAACTCGCCGGCCGGAGCGGCGAGCTCCAGGTGTCCGACGCCGATGGCCGGCCGCTGCCGGCCGCCCTGGCCGACGCCCTCGGCCGCCCCCTCGGCCCAGCCGCCGAGCGCAACCCGGTCCGCCCGTTCCAATCCCTCCACCTCCTCCTGGCCCCACGATGACCCGCCGCCTGCTCCTCCCCGCCCTGCTCCTGCTCGCCGCCGCCGCCCCGGCCCAGGTCTACGTCGCGGCCGGCGGCGACGACGGCGGCCCGGGCTCGCTCGACCGGCCCTTCGCCCCCTTGGAGCGGGCCCAGGCCGAGGTCCGGCGGCCGCGCCAGGCGGGTCCGGACCGCCGCCGCACCGTGCTGCTGCGCGGCGGGGCCCACCGGCCG
>JACNJP010000390.1 GCA_014382465.1 Planctomycetota bacterium | reverse complement strand
CCCCAACCCTACCCCCGCCCCCCCGCGGGCTTCACCGCCTCTCGGACCCGGCCGCCCCGGCTAGGGTGACGGCGGCGGGAAGTTCCGCACGTAGGCCATGGTCCGCGCGGTGCTGCGGTAGGTCATCGAATAGGCCTTGGCGTAGCTGGTGGAGGCCGGCAGGTTGGCCCATGCGTCCACCAAGGTGGCGTAGAGCGCCGGGTCGTGCTCCAGGGTCTCGGAGTAGCACAGGCCCAGGATCACCAGCCCAGTCATGCCCCGGTAGGCCTCGGTGGTGCCGTAGGACTTGTAGCGGAAGGCGTGGGCCGCCCAGTCGTACTGGGTGGCGGCCCAGGTCCGCGCCAAATCGTGCAGGTAAGCCCGGGCGGCGGGCGCGGCGGTGCGGCGGTCCCAGTGGACCAGGCCCTCGAGGACCAGGCCGGCCTGGATGCTCGAGGCGTAGCGCTCGACCGGGGTCTCGAGGATCGTCGCGACGCAGTCGGCGGCGGCGCTCAGGGCGTCGGCGTGGAGCTGCTCCTCCCCCGGCATCTCCTCGGTGAGCTCGGCGACGCTCAGCAGGTCGACCACGGTCCAGCCGAGGTCGCGCATCTGCAGGTACTCGCTGGTGTACTCGCGGTTGCTGACGATCGCGTCGATGGCCCACGGCGCCACCTCGTCGACCTCGTGGCGGCCGAAGCTCAGGGCGACCTCGCGCAGCCGCGGCGATCCGGTCAGCAGGTGGGCCAGGACCACGCCTTGGATCAGCGAGTGGCCGCCGCTGTGCCGCTCCTGCGGCACCGGGAGGTCGTCGACGTGGAAGGACGGGAAGTTGTCCCAGTCACCGCCGTAGAAGCCGAAGAAGTCGGCGAACTGGGCGTCCGGATCGTGGTAGCCGAGCGCCTGCATCTCCGGCTGCTGGGAGAACAGCACCGCCAGGTCGTAGAGGGTGTCGCCCTCCTGGGGCACCACGGACTCGCCGATCGTGTTGACCTCGAACAGGCCGACGATGCAGAACAGCAGGGCGATCTCTTCCTCCCCGCTGGCGCCTCGAGACTGCTCCGGCAGGATCCACTTGTGGACCTTGGCGGCGAAGCCCGAGTGATAGGTCTCCGCCACCCAGTCGAAAGCGTTGCTCACGCTGCCGTCGTACTGGCCCCAGGACTCCCATCGGCCGCGCAGCGTGGCGCCGACGATCTTGGCCATCTGGCTGCGGACGTGGTTCGAGGTGGCGCGGTGCTGGAAGGCCCCGCCGTACCAGCTCACGTCGACGTCGGCGTAGTGCCAGGCGGTCTCCAGCCCCGGCTGCAGGTAGTCGGGGTCGCCGGTGCGCATGAACTGCTGCAGGATGATCCAGGCGGGGTCGTACTCCTGCTGCTGGGCGCCCCAGTAGGCGACGCCGTTGGCGCGGTCGAAGAAGTCGCCGAAGTGCTGCAGTCC
Source organism: Planctomycetota bacterium (assembly GCA_014382465.1). GTDB lineage: Bacteria > Planctomycetota > UBA1135 > UBA1135 > UBA1135 > J029. The sequence goes on along the minus strand of JACNJP010000390.1, from coordinate 1,161 downwards.
GTAGTTCCAGTCCGGCGCCAGGTCGCGCCTCCAGAACAGCAGGTCGGTGGACTGGGCCAGCAGCTCCTCGAGCTCGGTGTGGTCGCCGGCGAGGGCCGGGGCGAGCGGGCCGAGCACCTCGGAGCCGCAGTACCAGGCGGCGTCGGCGTGCAGGTACAGCGGCGCCTCGAGGCCGAGGGCGACGGCGGCGGGATCGCGGAGGTCGGCCTCGGGGCCGACCTGGATCCACAGCTCCTGGGTGCGCCCGAAGCCGGCGTCGAGGGCTTCGCGGCGGCCGTCGACCGCCGGACACAGCTCCAGGTGCAGGGTGTCGCCGGCGCGCCGCAGCGCGCTCGGGTTGAGCTGCCAGAAGTTCCGCGCGCCCACCAGCGTGCCGTCGAAGGCGACCACGCCCGGCAGGCGGCCGGTCTCGTCGATTCCGTCGCGGCGCAAGGTCGCCTGGTCGACCTGGCGGCGGTCGAAGTCGCCGCTGACGGTCTCCAGGCTGCCGTCGGTGTCGACGATGCGGCTCTGGACGCCTGGGGCGGCCAGCGGCAGGACCAGGTCCCAGCTCTCGATGGCGTGCGAGCCGCGCAGCAGGTCCAGGCTGTGCTCCACCCGCACCGCGGAGGAGCCGCGCCAGACGGTCACCCGGGTGCTGAGGCGCGCCACCGGCCGTCCTCCGGCGTCCACCAGCTCGTCCTGGCGCAGCAGCGACACCGACAACTCGGTCTGGGTCTCGACGCCGAGCTCACCGGCGCCCTGGGGCGTGAGGACGCCGGCGGCGGTCTCGAGGGCGAAGCCGGCCGGAGCGGAGAGTCCGCCGCTCACCTCGCCCTCGAGCTCGAACAGGGTCCCGGGCGCGGCGCTGGAGCGCAGCGTGAGGTGCTCGTTGCGGACCGTCAGCGGCGTGCTCCCGCTGGCGGGGGACACGGTCAGGGCGCCGCTGAGGGTGAGCTTCGGTCCGCGCGGCCGCAAGGTCCCCGTGAGGGCGGATCCTGCCGCCATCGGCGGCGCGATCAGCTCGACCAGCAGCCAGCGCACGCTGCCGTCGGCGTGCCGCGACAGCACCCGGCTCTCACCGGGCAGCCGGACCTCGGCGCTGGTCTCGAATTCGACCTCGACGGCGCCGGCCAGGGCGCCGGCCGCGCAGGGCAGGCCCACGGCCACCGGCCGGGCCGG
>JACNJP010000561.1 GCA_014382465.1 Planctomycetota bacterium | reverse complement strand
TCGCCGTGCGCCAGCTCGCCGATCCGGTCGAACCGCTCCCCCCCGCCCCAGCCACCGGCGGTGGCGAGGACGGATCGAGCAGGTGGCGCCGGAACACCGCGTCGGGCCGGAAGGGCCGGCGGCCGCGGGCGTCGACGGCGTCGAGCACCAGCCAGTCCTGCGGCGCGATCTCGCCGGACGGGGCGGCGGCCGCCGCGGGATCCTGGAGCAGAGCCGAACACAGCAGGAGCGTCGCCAGCATGACGCCGGATGCTAGCACCGGGCTTGAACCCGGCCCCCCCGCCGGCGCAGGATGGCGGCGTGGGCTCACCGCGCCTCGCCGCCGTGCTCGCCGCGCTGCTGACCGTCGCCTGGCTGTGGATCGTTCCGTACCGCCTCACCGACGGCGATTCCTGCCTCTACGCAGCGATGGGCCACGAGGTCGCGGTGGAGGGCAACTGGGCGGCGCCGACCTGGGCCCACGGCGGCGAGCGCGCCGACTTCCACGAGAACCCGCCTCTGGTGGTCTGGCTGCCGGCGGCGCTCGAGCGCGCCGGCCTCGACGCCAGGCAAGCGCCGGTGATCGCCAACGCGCTGTGGCTGTGGCTGCTGGCGGCGGCGATGTGGCGGCTGGCGGGAGGCTGGCGCGGCGCCGGAGCCCTGGCGCTCGGGGCGCTGATGCTGCACTACCCGGTGGCGAAGTACGTGGTGCGGGCCTCGCTGGAGCTGCCCTTCGCCGCCTGCGCCGTGGCGGCGGTCGCCTGCCTGCGCAGCGCCCGGCCCGCCGCGTTCCTGTGGGGCGGGCTGTTCTTCGCCGGCGCGGTCCTGAGCCGCGGGGTCTTCGCCCTGCTGGTGCCGGCGGTCTGGCTGGTCGACGCCCGCGTCGGCGTCCGCCGGCCGCTGCGGCGCCCGGCGGCGGCGCTGATCCTCGGCTTGAGCCTGGCGGTCCTGTTCGACCTGTTCCACCGCCGCGCTACCGGCCACGGCTTCTGGGCCGCCTTCTGGGCCGAGCAGCTCGGGCCCTCGCTCGCCGGCACCGCCGAGCACGCCAACCGCGAACCGACCTGGAGCTACTACGGCGGCCGGCTGCTGCTCTACGGCCAGCCGTGGCTGCTGATCGCGGTGGTCGGCGGGCTGCGGCGCTGGAAGCGACTCCGGCCGGACTACCTGGTCGGCCTCGCCTGGGTGCTGATCGTCTTCGCCGGCGCCGTGATCGCCCAGCGCCAGGCCTCGCGCTACCTGTTCGCCGCCTGGCCGGGGCTGGCGCTGATGGTCGGCGCCGCCGGCCTGGGCTGGTGGCACCGGCTGCCCGAGCGCGCCCAGCGCCGCATCGCCGTGGTGGTGCTGTTCCTGATCCCGGCGATGACCGCCGCCAAGACCCTGTTCACGCCGCGCGACGAATGGTGGACGGCGGCGGTGCAGCTCCGCGAACGCGCCGCCCTCGGCTGGGGCGACGGGCCGCCGCCGGTGGTCTACGGGCCGTTCTCGGCCCACGACGACCGCGCCAAGCAGTTCCTGCGCCACCACCTGGGGGTCTGGGCCTTCACCACCCCGGCCGGCGGCGCGCCGCCGGGCAGCCTGGAGTTCCGCTGGACCGACCACGGCTTCCCCGGGGTCGACGACCTGGTGGCGCCGCACTTCGCGCTGCGCTGGAGGGGCGAGGGCTGACCACCCCGCCTCGTGGGAGACGGTGATCCCGAATTGCAGGGGAGGATTCCATGACAGTTCACTTTCCGCGCTTCGCGGGTCCGTTTCCTCCGAAAAGGGGGGTCGCGTTCGCTGCCCCTACTACGGACATTTCCCGCCCACGATTGCCCGCTAAGGTGCGGGGGCGGCGTGCACGGCCTGTTGGAGCAGCCGGTAGAAGAGCAAGCCAGGAGCCCGCGAACGGCGTCGGTTGAAGCGGAAGGCGGATTCGTCGAAGGAGTACTCCAGATCCTGGTCGCTGACGGAGACTTGGTGTGTAGCGAGGATCCAGCGCTTCAGGAGCGATGCGACTCGATGCACGCGCGGCATGAGTTCGTGGGCGAGTTCATGGCTCCGCTTGATGCTCGTGACCTTGTGGTCGTAGCCGATCGCGCGCAGGCCTGCGTAGCCGGGCCACCCATCGATGTGGGCCCTTGATCCGGGCCGGATCGCTCACCAACGAAGGGATTCAGGCTGGCGGAGGACACGTCCTGGACTCTCTCGAGCCGGATGCGCCTTATGGAACGCCACCTCTCCTCCGCAGCGTCCACCTCGATCGTTCCGTGGAGTTGATCACGGCCGGGGCGCATCATCGCCCGCCCCAGCCTGGGCAACCTTGTCCAGGCAGCGGGGTGGTCGATACCCAGGATCCGGTGGAGATCGAGGGCGCTGACCCCGTTCTTCTGGGTCGCCACGTACCACCCGGCCGCGAACCAGGTCGACCGCGGCGTTCGAGTCACGTGGAAGATCGTGCCCGCCGTAACTGACGTCGTATGAAGACAGGCCGCGCAGTGACGCGAGCCGTCACCTCGCTGCCAGGCGATCTGACCGCCAGCGCCTCGGGCAGGAATTCAGCGCCCCTGGTACCCCACCATTCCGTCGCGAGCCTTCCACACAACGCCCATGCCACCCGCGCCGGCCGGAGCTTCGAACTGGAAGAGGTCGTTGGGGCCCAGCCGGGCACCCGCGCGGACACGGGAGGCGGAGGCGCCGATCGTCGGCAGGTCGGAGAGGGCGTCGGACTCGGTCATCGCAAAGGAGCGGATGAGAGCAGCGCGCATTTTCGGGCGAGCGCGTTCGGGAAAGGGAGCTTGGCCGGCATCGCGCCTCAGCACAGATCACCAAGGGAGTCCCATCCAACGACATCCCCTTCGGTGCGGCGTTGATTGTCGTCCCCAGCGTAGACCAGAGCCAGGCGCCGTTTCCGGCCATCGTCGGGAATCGCTTCCTGGACGCGCCGTAGGGCGGAAAACGGCTGCTTCGGAACGGTCTCCGCCGACTTGACCTCGAGGAGGAGTGTTTCTTGAGCACCCTCCACGAGCAGGTCCGCCTCCAGTCCGTTGGAATCCCGGAAGAAACAGAGCGGCCCCATTTCTCCGCGATGCTCCCGCTGTTTCAGGATCTCGGTGACCACCCAATTCTCGACCAGCGCCCCCCGGGCAGGGTGGGTCATCAGCAGTTCGGGGGTTTGGATCCCCAGCAAGGAGCAGGCCACGCCCGTGTCGAAGAAGAACAGCTTGGGGGATTTCACGAGCCTCTTGCGCAGGTTCCCGAAATACGGCGGCAGCCGGAAACAGATGAAACTGGCTTCCAGGACGTTGAGCCAAGCCTTGATGGTCCTGACATCCACACCGCAATCCTTGGACAGACTGTCGAGGTTCAGGAGCTGGCCCACCCGCCCCGCGCAGAGTCGCATGAAGGTCAAGAAGGCCGCGCGGTTCTGGATCCCGAGCATGGTGTACACATCCCGCTCCACGTAGGTCTTCAAATAGGACGGATACCATTCGTGCGGCATCAGGCCCTCGTCGAACACTCTTGGATAAGCCCCGGCGAACACACTCTCCAGGAGAGTCCGCGGAAACTGCGCAAAGGAGCGGATCTCCCCTCGCTCGAAGGGGTGCAGGTGGAGGATGGCCGTGCGACCCGCAAGCGATTGACTCACCCCCTCCATGACGGAGAAATTCTGGGAGCCGGACAGAATCCACCCACCCGGAGTCGGGCGGTCATCGATGATGCCCTGCAAGTAGGAGGTCAATTCCGGCGCGCGCTGGATTTCGTCGAGGATGGCGCCTTCCGGGAACTGGTTCAGGAAGCCGATGGGATCTTCCCTGGCGTACTCCTGCGTTTGCAGGTGCTCCAGGCTCCGATAGTCCTTGTCGGGGAAGGCCATCCGGCAGAAGGTCGTCTTCCCCGATTGCCGCGGCCCCACGATCGTGAGGGACGGCATCTTCGAGGCCAGGCCGGTGGCCCAGGGGAAGAGACTGCGTTGGATCATCGGGTTAGGATAGCCTTGGTTTATGGATTATTGACAGTCCATTGCTTGTTTTGCATATTCCGAGGATGCCACCCTCGGTTCGATCTTAGACCGACAGCCTGATGGACTACTCGGCCACGCTCGCCCCGGCTTGTGCGCCGTCCGGCCTCGGCGACGAGTTCGAAGCGGCCGGCGGGGCCGATGCGCTGGCCGGAGGAGAGGGCGGCCGGCGTGCCGTAGAAGGTCGGAAGGTCCTGTCCTGGAGAGGATCGTGGTCGGGAACGGGGTGGAAGAGGAAAGACCTGGTAAGAAGGAGGCGAGGAGCGCCCAGGCGAAACGGGAGGGTCCATGATCATCCTGGCCCCTCGGTATTGGAGGAGGGAGTCGGGGCTAGTCCCGGCCCGAGGCGTCATCGTCAGGCCGCTAAGCTGGCCCGGCATGAAGGTCGTCACCTGGAACGTCAACTCGATCCGCACCCGGCTGCCGCGGCTGCTGGCGCTGCTCGAGCGCCACGACCCCGACGTCGTCTGCCTGCAGGAGACCAAGGTGGTCGACGAGGTGTTCCCGCGCGCCGAGATCGAGGCGGCCGGCTGGCGGGTAGCCGCCTTCGGCCAGAAGACCTACAACGGCGTGGCGATCCTGGCCAAGGAGCAGCCGGCGGGCGTGGCGCACGGCTTCCCCGGCGACCCGGTGCCGGAGCAGGCGCGGGTGATCTCGGCCGACTGCGGCGGGATCCGCGTCGTCGACGCCTACGTCGTCAACGGCAAGGCGGTCGGGGACGAGAAATACGACCTCAAGCTGCGCTGGCTGGACGCCTTCGGCGCCTGGATCCGCGACCAGCACGACCCGCAGCGGCCGCTGCTGATCGTCGGCGACTTCAACATCGCCCCCGAGGACCGCGACGTCCACGATCCGGAGCGGTGGAAGGACAAGGTGCTGTGCTCCGGACCCGAACGCGAGTGGCTACGAGGCCTGCTCGGCTGGGGCCTGCGGGACCTGCAACGCCTTCACACCCAGGAGGACGGCCTCTACAGCTGGTGGGACTACCGCATGGGCGCCTTCCGCCGCGGCTGGGGCCTGCGGATCGACCTGATGCTCGGCACCGCGCCGGTGGCCGCCGCCTGCGCCGCGGTCGAGATCGACCGCGAGGAGCGCAAGGAGACCACCGGCGAGGGCAAGCCGTCCGACCACGCGCCGGTGATCGCCGAAATCAACGTCTGACCCCAATTCGGGCGATCAGGCCGGCGGCGGCGAAGGCCGGGACCAGCTCGTAGAGGCTCTGCTTCAGGGCGGGGGTGAAGAACCAGACGATGGTCACCAGGAAACCGGTCCAGACCGCGGCCAGGGCGTAGCCGGGGCGGACCGGGCCGGACCACAGCCGGACCAGCAGCAAGGGGCCGAAGGCCGCACCCAGGGCGCTCCAGGCGAACAACACCGAGTTGAAGATGGTCTCCTCGATGAGGATCGCCGCGACCACCGCCAGGGCGCCGATCCCCAGCACCGCCAGGCGGCTGCGGCGCAGGCGCGAGCCGGAGTCCTTGGCCGACAGGTCGTAGGCGGCGGCCGAGCCGCACACCAGCAGTTGGCTGTCGGCGGTCGACATGATCGCCGACAGCACCGCCGCGACGATGACGCCGGCGAGGGCCGGCGGGAACAGGTCGGCGGTCAGCCGCAGCAGCACCGCCTCGTGGTCTCCGAGCCCCACGACCAGGCCGCGGCCGCACCAGCCCGCCACCAGCATGCCGGCGTAGATCACCGCCGCCCAGGCCATGGAGATCGCGGCGCCCTGGCGGACCGCGCGCGGACCCCGCAAGGCCATGAAGCGGTTGACGACGTGCGGCTGGCCGGGATATCCGAGGCCGATTCCGAGGGTGCCGATCACCAGGCCGAGGGCCGCCGGCCCGGTCTTGCCGCGCCAGACGTCCAGCAACGCCGGGTCGGCCTGGCGCAGACCCTCGAGCATGGCGCCGGGGCCGCCGATCTCGACCAGGGCGGCCAGGGGGACCAGCACCGCCGCCGCGGCCATGACCAGCCCCTGGATCAGGTCGGTGACCGACACCGCCCAGAAGCCGCCGGTCATGGTGTAGATCAGGACGATGCCGGCGCCCACCAGGATCGCCGCCTCCTGGCCCATGCCGAGGGTCTCGCCGAAGGTGACGCCGGCGGCCTTGAACTGGGAGGCGACGTAGACCCCCAGGGAAACCAGGACGATGGCCGAGGCGCTGCCGACGAAGCTGCTGCGCAGCCGGCCGCGGCTCCCCTCCGCCAGGAATTCGGTCAGGGTCACGGCGCCGCTGGCGGCGCTCCGCTGCCGCAGGCGCTCGGCCACCAGGAACCAGTTGAGGGCGAAGCCGCCGAGGCAGGCCGGGAAGATCCAGACCGCACTGAGACCGTAGCGGAAGGCGGCGCCGCTCACGCCCAGCAGCGTCCAGGCCGATGAAGAGGAGGCGGCCGCGCTCCCCGAGGCGACCCAGGGGCCCAGGGTGCGCCCGCCGAGGAAGAAGTCGGCCTGGTCGCGGTTGCGGCGGGCGGCCCAGGCCCCCACCCCGAGGAGCAGCAGTTTGTAGACCACCAGGGTGGTCAGCAGGGCGGCGGCGCCTTCCATCCGTCGCCAGCCTAGATCCGGCACGAACTGGAGCCAAAAGAACTTAAGGGAACCGGCCCAACTCTCGACAAGGCCTTGACAGGACCCAGAGCAAGGGCCTGCTACCCACTCCGAACTCCGATCCAAGAGAGCAAGCAAAGATGAAGCGCCAAGCAGGCTTTACGATCATCGAGATGCTGATCGTCGTGACCATTCTGGCAATGTTGGCCGGAATCCTGATTCCGGTCCTCGGCGACGCAGCCAAGTCTTCCCGCGACGCCCGTCGCGCCACCGACCTCAAGTCGGTCCAGGCCTCGCTCGAGGCCTACAAGCGGGCCAACGGCGTCTATCCGACGACCAGCGGCGCCTGGCAGGGCGACAGCCTCGCCGACGGCGGCATGGGCTATGACGCCGGCGGTTACATCCCCGGCATGGTGCCCGCCTACGCGCCGACCCTGCCGAAGGACCCCGACAGCCGCTACCCGAACGCCACTGCCGGCTACGCCTACCGCTCCGACGGCACGGACTACAAGTTCGTGGTCAAGGGCACCCCGGAGACCTTCCCGGTCGGCAACCCCTTCCTCGACCCGGCGGCGCCCGGAGCCAACTGGCAGGTCAGCTCGCCGGGCGGCTACAACTGGTAGCGGACCGGAGGGTTGAACCCGAACCGCAGCCGCGAGCGTCGCACCCCGGTGCGGCGCTCGCTGATTCCGTTGCGGACGCGGATCCCCGCTCCAGGCGGCCGCCGATCCGTCGATAAGGCGATGTAGGAGTTGGAGCCGCGCGACGCGGAACCGGACCATGACCAAGAACAACGCAGGCTTCACCATCATCGAGCTCATGATCGTGGTCATGATCCTCGCCCTGCTCGCCGGGATCCTGGTCCCGGTCCTGGCCGAGGGCTCCGCCAGCGCCCGCGACTCGCGCCGGGCCCACGACCTGCGCGCCATCCAGGCGGCCCTGGCCGACTACCGCGAGGACTTCGGCGGCTACCCGAGCACCGGCGGCGACTGGCAGGGCGACAGCGACGCCGACGGCAACATGGGGTACGATTTGAACGGCTACATCCCGGCGCTGGTGCCGGACTACCTGCCGGCCCTGCCCAAGGACCCCGACCCGCGCTATCCCAACGCCACCATGGGCTACGCCTACCGCTCGGACGGGGTCGACTTCAAGTGCATCGCCCGCGGCACGCCCGAGAGCTACGGCCCCAGCAACCCCTTCCGCGACCCGTCGGCGCCCGACACCAACTGGCAGGTGAGCTCGCCCGGCGGCTACAACTGGTAGGATCCGAGGCGGCCTGGCGCGCGACCACCCTGGTGGTGTCCCGACGCCGGGACCCCACCCCATGCTCTGTGCGCTGCTCGCCCTGACCGCCCTCGCCGGCGGCGATCCTCCGCCCGACACCCTCCACCTCGACCGAGGCAAGACGGTGACCGGCATCATCCTCCGGGTGGACGCCGACGAGGTGCTCATCTCCGAGGGATCCCGGGTGAAGAGCTACAAGATGTCCGAGGTCCAGTCGATGGAAGGGCCGCGGGTCGCCTACGCCGAGTACGTCCAGCGGCTGCGGCAGCACTTCGGCCAGGCCGACGCCAGCGCCGACGACGCCGTCGCCCTGGCCGAGTGGTGCCAGGAGAAGGGCCTGCTGCGCGACACCGAGTTCCTCTACCTGCGGGCGCTGTGCCTGGACCAGGACCACGAGAAGGCCCGCGAGGCCCTCGACCACACCCGGCGCGGCGACGGCTGGTCGGTGAAGATCGGCAACGGCGGCCGGACCACCTGGGACAAGCTGCTCGAGCGGCGCCTGGAGATGAACGAGGCCTGGGAGCTCAGCAGCTTCCACTTCGACGTCGAGGCGGCCGGCCCGCTGCCGGACATCCTGGCCGCCATGGCCGAGATGGAGCAGGTCTACGCCGCCTACTTCGAGCTGTTCCAGCCGACCGTCGGCTTCCACGAGGTGCAGGCAGCGATCCCGGCCCACATCTACCCCGGCCGCGACGGCTTCCCCTCGCAGTCGAATTTCCTCGACGCCTACTTCGACCGCGCCGCGCGCAGCCTGCGCAGCTACTTCACCGAGGGGCTGGCCAGCCGCATCCAGCACGAGACGGTCCACGCGGTCATGTACTACACCGCCCGCGAGTGGGACAAGAAGGAGCCAAACCTCTCGGGCTGGCTCGAGGAGGGCGTGGCGACCTACATCGACGCCTCCCTCGACGGCCCGCCCGGCTCCCTGACCTTCGAGCCCGGCAAGCTCGACGAGGCCAGCTTCCGCGACCACCGCGATGCCGAGAAGAAGGACGACATGACGCGGGTGCTGAATTACCAGGCCAGCGACTTCGGCGCCTCGACCGGCCAGGTCCGCCGCTACGCCGAGTCCTACACCCTCACCCACTTCCTGCTCCACGGCGACGACGGCGCCAGGGCCGAGGCCTTCTCCCGCTTCCTGGCCCTCTCCTACCGCGGCCAGGGTTCGATGTCCCACTTCAAGAAGGCCCTGGACCTGCGCAAGCTCGACGACCTCGAGGAGGAGTGGGAGCTCTACGTCGAGGAGCACGCGCCCAAGGACTGAGGCGCCGCCGGCGCCGCCGGCGCTTCAGGGCAGCAACTCGACCTTCGCCAGCCGGGTCCCGGCGAGGTGGCCGGCGTCGATGCGGATCTCCACGGTCACGTCCCGGCGCAGCGGCTGGAGGTCGATGGCCTCGTCCTCCAACTCAAAGCCCTCGAGCAAGGTCACCCGCAGCCGGGCGCGGCCGTTCTCGATGGCGTTGAGGGCGGCCCGGCGCTCCAGGCTCGCCGTGGCACGCAGGGCGTCGAGGTCGGCCGGGAGCCTGGGGAAGGACTCCGTCGCCTCGAGGACCACCACCAGCTCGCCGCCGCTGCTCCGGACCCCGGCGAAGCGGATCCACTCGCGGAAGGCGCCCGGCTCGGCGGCGAAGTCCTCGGGCACCTCCAGGGCGCTGCCGAAGACCAGGCCCGAGACGCGCCGCAGGAATTGGCCGACCTGGTCGCGCTCCTTCACCCCGAGCAGGACGCCGGCCCCGAGCAGCAGCAGACCGACCTTCCACTGGCGGCGCAGGACCGCGGTCCAGCGCGGGCGCGGCGGCGGCTGCCATTCGGTCTCTCGGGCCACGATCCGGACCCCCTCGACAGTCACCTGGAGCAGGGATTCACGTTGATCGCGATCGCGGTACTCGGTCACGCGCAGGGTCGAGAACCACTCCTCCGGACGGCCGCCGTGGGTCTCAGACAGCAGCAGCTCCAGCGCCAGGCCCAGCGCCTCGGCCGGATCGGAGGAGAATTGGCCGCGGGGGAACACCGCCGGCGAGGATTCCAACGATCCACGGCCGCCGTCGATGACCGCCGACAGGCAGTCGCGGGGGGCGCCGGCGCGACCGAGGGCGTCGGCCAGGGCGTCGGCGGTCGGGCTCCAGGAGGAGGTCGGCCCCTCGAGGAGGCCCTCGATCCGGACTTGTCCGGGCTGGGCGCGGCTCACAGCAACCCCTGGACCGGGGACTCCTCAAGCGTGAGCCAGTCCACCAGCTCGGCGTGCCACACCAGCGATTTGCCGGTCATGGTGCCGGCCGCGACCCGCTCCAGCACGGCGTGGAGGTCCATCGGCCCCTCGGCCGCCTGACCGGCCTCGGCCACGTACCAGTCGCTGCCGGGGACGCCACGCTCGAGAGCGGCGGGAGTGACGGGCGGCATCTGCTCCGGATCCGGAGCTGTGGACCGGGTGTCGAGGCCGAGCGCGCCGTCGTGCTGGTCGAGGCGGGCGGTGGCGTGGCCGCGGAAGGCCTGGTTCTTCATGCGCTCCTGCTGGAGCTGCTCGCGCAGCCGCCGCTTCTCGCGCTCGTCGGCCTCCATGCGGGCGCGCTCGACCTTCAGGTCGGGGAGGACGAGGACCAGGACCAATCCGAGGCAGCCGCCGATGATGCCGACGAAGAACCAGCCGACGGCGTTGCGGCCGCGTTGATGGGCCAGCGCGGCGGTGATCCCGCCGAACAGGACGAAGAAAAGGAGTTGAAAGACGAAGATTTCCAAGGGTCAGCTCTGGAGGAAATGGAGGATCGAGCCGGCGGCTCCGGCCAGGGCGAGGCAGCTCGCGAGTCGACGCCCGCGTTCCGGACGGACGGGAAGGTGAGGGGCCAGTACGGCACCCAGGAACAGGAAGACCGCCGGCTGGGAGGCCCAGGCGGCGCGCCAATCGCCGCGCGCCAGGCTCAAGGTGGCGCGGGTGGCTCCGCAGCCGGGACAGGGGCCGCCGAGGCGGGCGAAGGGGCAGAGCTCGGGCAAGGTCCAGCCGAACAGCCGGACGCCGCCGGCGAGGGGCTCCAGCAGCGCCGCCAGAGCCAAGAACACGGCCAGCCCGGCCAGCAGGCGGAGCCGGCTGGTGGCGGGTCCGGGGGCGGAGTGGAGGCTCATGTCGGCGTCAGAAAGACTACTGCCGCGTTGTGGACAGCATGGGCCAGGATCGGGGCCCACAGGCCGCCGCTGCGGTGCCGCAGCCAGCCGAGGTAGACCCCGACGAGCAGGTGGTAGGGGAAGATGATCGGCGAAAAGTGGATCCCGGCGAACAGGGCTGCGGTGAGAAGGTGGGCCCTGCGGAAGCTCAACATGTGGAGCAGGGTCATCAGCACGACGCCGCGGAAGGCCAGCTCCTCGAAGACGCCCGGCATGAGGCAGAAGCTGAAGGCCTTGACCGGAGCGGACATCCCGGCGAAGGGATCCTCGCCGCCGGCCAGCTCCTCGGGCAGCAACCCGACGTAGAGGTGGGCGAGCTGGGGCAGGACCAGCGCGCCGGCCACCGCCAGCAGCAGCCAGCCCGGGTTCGGCAAGCGCCACAGCGGCCGCAGCTCCCGACGCTCGGGCCAGGCGCAGGCGACGATGGCGGAGGCCATCACCAGGTCGGCGAAGACCATCCAGTCGCCGGTGTCATGGAACAGGCCGAGGAAGCCCGCCGACATGAACAGGCTGGCTAGGATCGCCACCACCATGCGCGTGGCCGGCTTGCCCTGGATCGGCACCCGGTCGAGGAAGCCGATCGGCCGCGGTCGCCGGGCATCGCGGAACAGCTCGACGTAGGCCGGCAGCTCCATCCCGCAGGCGGGGCAGAAGCGGGCGGAGTCGACGAGCGGCCCGCCGCAATAGGCGCAGCGGCGCATCAGGAGATGATACCGGTCGCCCGGCCGGTCCTCGGATCCAGCGGGCCGGGGGAGCCGCCCGAGCGGCCCCCCCACCTCTCGGGCTCAGGCGATGGTCACGCCTTCGCAGAGGTAGACGTCCTGGATCGCGTTCAGGAGCGCCACGCCGTCCGCCATCGGCTTCTGGAAGGCCTTGCGCCCGGAGATCAGGCCGGTGCCGCCGGCGCGCTTGTTGATCACCGCGGTCTGCACCGCCTGCTGCAGGTCGTTGTCGCCGGAGGCCCCGCCGGAGTTGATCAGGCCGGCGCGGCCCATGTAGCCGCAGGCCACCTGGTAGCGGGTCATGTCGATCGGGTGGTCGCTCGAGAGCTCGCTGTAGACCTTCTTGTGGGTCTTGCCGAAGCCGATGTCGGTGAAGCCCGGCTTGTTGGTCTCGGGCAGCTTCTGCTTGACGATGTCGGCCTCGATCGTGACGCCGAGGTGGTTGGCCTGGCCGGTCAGGTCGGCGGCCGCGTGGTAGTCCTGGCCGTCCTTCTTGAAGTCCGAGTTGCGCAGGTAGCACCACAGGATCGTGGCCATGCCCAGCTGGTGGGCCTGGTGGAAGGCCTCGGAGATCTCCATGATCTGGCGCCGCGACTCGTGGCTGCCGAAGTAGATCGTGGCGCCGATGGCGGCCGCCCCCATGTCGAAGGCCTGCTCGACCGAGGCGAACAGGGTCTGGTCGTACTGGGCCGGGTAGCTGAGCAGCTCGTTGTGGTTGACCTTGACCACGAAGGGGATGCGGTGGGCGTACTGGCGCGCGACCGCGCCGAGCACCCCCAGGGTGGAGGCCACGGCGTTGCAGCCGCCCTCCACCGCCAGCTCGACGATCCGGGCCGGATCGAAGTAGTCCGGGTTGGGGGCGAAGCTGGCGCCGGCGGTGTGCTCGATGCCCTGGTCGACCGGCAGGATCGACAGGTAGCCGGTGCCG
>JACNJP010000005.1 GCA_014382465.1 Planctomycetota bacterium | reverse complement strand
GGACCGGGCCCTGGCCGCCGCGGCCGCCGAGGCCGATGGGGCGGCTGAAGTCCGGCACCAGGTCGACGCCGCCGCCGCGGCCGAAGCCGCTCTGCTCGCCGAAGTCGAACAGGTTGGAGTCCTGGAGGAAGAAGTCGCGCTTCTCGGGGAAGAACAGCGGGAAGCGCGTCAGGTTGACGCGGCGGGTGTCGGCTTCGGTCTCGGCGAAGTCGGTGTTCCAGGTCAGCGAGCCGTTGAGCTGCGGGGTGATGCGCCAGTTGAACTCGCCGCCGCCTGCGCCGACCAGGGTCTTGTGGTCGGGGTTCTCGAGCTCGCTGCGGCGCAGCTTGAAGAAGGGCACCAGCTCCATGCCGAGGCCGTCCTCGAGGCCGCCGAGGCCTTCGATCTCGCCCGCCTCGCTGACGTTCTGGATTCGCAGGTCGCGCCGCGGCGCCGCCCAGCGGTGGCGCGAGCGGTCGGCGCCGCGGTAGCGCTCGACGTTGAAGCGCCATACGTCCTCGGTGCCCGAGGCCAGCGCCTTGAAAGGGATCGCGACCTCGGCCACCCAGCGGTCCGGTCCAACCGTGGTGCGGCCCTGCCAGAAGGCGTCCCAGCGCTTGTTGAAGCTGCCGCCGTTGGCGCCGAGCAGCGCGTCGCCCCGAGAGCCGGCCGCGGCCATCTGGAAGAAGTAGCCGGTCTGGCCGTCGCGGAAGGTGTCGAAGATGAACTCGAGGCGGTCGTCGTCGTTCAGGAAGGCGTCCCGCGCCATGTTCTGGAGCACCATGCGCTCCGGCTCGGGCTCGTGGCAGACGAAGCCGAGGTAGAGGAACTCGTCATCGCGCAGCAGCAGGACCTCGGTGCGCGGGTCGGAGGGCGCGCCCTCGTCCGGGTCGACCTCGGTGAGCGGGCCGAGCGGGGTGGCCTGCTGCCAGATCTCCGGTTCGAGCACGCCGTCGATCACCGGGGGGGTGGCGGTGCGTGCGACGCGCACGCTGGGCCGCGAGGGCGGGTCTCCGTCCCCGGCGGGTAGCGTCGCGAAGACGAGCAGACAGGCGGCAATCGACGACAAGGCCGGGCAGTGTAAACGCCGCCAGGGCGGCGGGGGCCGGGCTGTTCGGGCGCCGCGGCGGCCCCGCTTCGGCGGGTCCGGAGAAGGCGTAACTTCTCCGGCCCCGGCCGTCTGCCCTTTGAATGCCCCTCACCCCCCACTGGCTGCTTCAACGGGTCCGCGAGCGGATCCGCACCCGCCACCTCAGCCTGCGCACCGAGAAGTCCTACCTGGCCTGGATCCGGCGCTTCCTGGCCCAGCACCGCGGCCGGCCGCCCGAAGAACTGGGCGAGGCCGAGGCCTCCGCCTTCCTCTCCGACCTCGCGAACCGGGGCAAGGTGGCGGCCTCGACCCAGAACCAGGCGCTCGCCGCCCTGCTGTTCCTGTTCCGCGAAGGCATGGGCCGGGAACTCGGCAAACTGCGCGGCATGGACCGCGCCAAGCAGCCGCGGCGGCTGCCCGTGGTGCTGAGCCGCGCCGAGGTCCGGCGCCTCCTGGCCGAGATGCAGGGAACGCCGCGCCTCATGGCCGCCCTGCTCTACGGCACCGGCATGCGCCTCCTCGAGGGCTGCCGGCTACGGGTCAAGGACGTCGACCTCGGGCGCAAGCTGATCACCGTGCGGGCGGGCAAGGGCGACAAGGATCGCGTCACCCTGCTGCCGGCCAGCCTGGCGGCGGAGATCGAGCGGCAGCTCGCCTTCTGCCAGGAGCAGCACCAGCGGGACCTGCGGAGCGACGCCGGGTGGGTCGAGTTGCCGCTCGCCCTCGGCAGGAAACTCCCCAGGGCGGGAAGGGAGTTCCCCTGGCAGTGGGTGTTTCCCGCCACGCGCCACTACCGGCACCTGGAGACCCAACAGCTCCGCCGCCATCACCTGCACGAGACCGTGCTGCAGAAGGCGGTCCGGGACGCCGTCCGCAACGCCGGGATCGCCAAGCGAGCCACGACCCATACCCTCCGCCACTCCTTCGCCACCCACCTACTGGAGGACGGCCACGACATCCGGACCATCCAGCAGCTCCTCGGCCACAGCAGCGTCAGCACGACCATGATCTACACCCACGTCGCCACCAAGGGCTATCTCGGTGTGCGGAGCCCGGCGGATTCGCTCCTGGCCGGCCCGCTCAGGCCGCCCGACTCGGATCCGCCCCATACGGAGGGTCCACCTTGATCCGAGATGCGCGACCCTTCGTTGGCTCTCATGGAGCCATGGGCTTGGAGGAACGCCTCACCGTCAATGCGGGCATCCGAGGGGGGCTCACCGTGCGTCCGGGACACCAGGATCCAGGTCCATGAGATCCTTGAGTCCCTCACAGCCGGCATGAGTCCGGCTGAGATCTTCGCCGCCTACCCAGGCAGCCCGCAGGTTGCCCGAAGGAACGACTACCGTACCCTCCGCCCACCTTCTCCAGATCCGGAGAATGGGCTATGATCAACTCCCTCCAAAATTACCTACGCCCAGCCCCGCCTCTCGACACTCCTCAAGCCAATGCCGCTCTTACACAGACCTGCTGATTCCTCCCTCCCCAACTTCCGCCGAAATGTCCAATCCTAGTT
>JACNJP010000006.1 GCA_014382465.1 Planctomycetota bacterium | reverse complement strand
GCGCCGCGTACAGGGACAGGTCGAGCATGCGGGCCCAATAGCGCACCCAGGGGCGGATCTGCGGGGCGGCCTCGGGATCGTGGAGCGGCCCGGCGGCGACCGAGGGCACCGGCGGCGGCGGCGGCGCGACCGGCGCCTCGGGGAGGCCGATCACGAAGTCCAGGACCTGGTCCGCCGGGGACCACGCATCCAGGCCCGGCGCCCACACCAAGGTGTCGGCGGGGATCGTTTCGCGGGCGAGCAGCCGCAGCAGCTCGGACTCGCTGACAGGCCCGATTCGCTCGCCGCCGTGGGCGTAGAACCAGCGCTCGCCTTGGTCCATCCCAGCAGTCTAATCGGGCCCGGGGACTCAGCCGCCCGACTTCTTGACCGTCCAGCCGCGCTTCTGGAGCTCGGCGACCAGCAGGTCGCGGTGGTCGCCCTGGATCTCGATGATCCCGTCTTTGAGCGCGCCGCCGCTGCCGCAGCGCTTCTTGAGGTCCTGAGCCAGCTTCGCCAGCTCGGCGCCGTCCAGGGGCACCCCGGTCACCACCGTCACCCCCTTGCCCTTGCGCCCCTGGGTCTCCCGCCCGACCCGCACGACGCCGTCTCCGCGGCGGGCCTCGGCGGCGGCGGCGGCCACCGCCGCGGCCACGCCGCAGAGGCACTCGGCCTCGGGGAAGCTGTAAGCGGGGCAGTAGAGCTTGTGCTGGGCCACGGGGCTGGATCTCCGGTGGGGATCATGCTCGCGCCGGCCCGCTTCGGCAACGGCCGCGGAGTGATGACCGGCCGCTAGGATCGCCGCATGGCCTCCAGCGACTCCCCGCACCACCCCTGCCTGGTCCAGCTCCGGCGGCAGCTCGCGCGGCTGCCCGAGGCGGTCGAGATCGAGACCTGGGGGCACCCGACCTTCCGCGCCGGCAAGAAGATCTACGCCATCTTCGGCGACGAGAACGGCGGACCGGCCCTGAACGTCAAGCAGCAGCCTGAGCAGCAGGAGGCGCTGCTGGAGCGGCCCGGCTACTTCTACCCGCCCTACACCGGCCACAAGGGCTGGATCGGCGTCCTGGTGGACGAGGTGCCGTGGGAGGACATCGAGCCGATCCTGGTCGACGGCTACCGCCAGGTAGCGCTGAAGCGGATGCTGAAGGCGCTTGACGGTTAGAAGAAGGTGTCAGGCTCGCTCGAAGGGTTGGCGTCTGAGTCCCGGCAACCCTTCGAGGGAGCCTGACACCTTCTTCACAACGGCAGGATCTCGATGCGGCGGAAGTCGAGGGGGTGGCTCTCGCCCTGCAGGGAGATCGAACCCTCGCTCAACTGGAGCTGGCCGTCGTGGATCAGCCGCTTGGCGACCGGGTCGTTCGGGTCGAGCTGCGGCTGTTGGTATTCCAGCACCACTTGGCCGTCGACGAAGTGGCGGATGACCTGGTTGCCGAGCACCTCGAACTCGACCGTCACCCACTGGTCGCCGTGGAAGGTCGGCGAGCTCGAGTCGGTGCAGTGGCGGGTCACCAGCTCGCCGTCCATGACGACGTTGGTCCCCGGCGTGCACAAATTGGCGGTCGGCCGCAGGTCCTCGCCGTTGCCACCCAGGAGCTGGATCTCGATCGACACCGGGAAGTCCTGGTCCAACGCCATCGACGCCGCCGGCTGCCCGTGCACCATCACGCCGCTGTTGCGGTAGGCCCAGCCCGGGCCGCCGGGGGTCTGCTCGCCGACGAAGCGGTACTCCACCCGCATGCGGTAGCGCGACCACTCCTGGTCGTGGAACAGGTGGGCGAACTTGCCGTCGAAGGCCGGGTACTGGTCGTAGCGGACCTTCAGCAGTCCGTCCTCGACGCGGAAGGTGTCGAGGTGGTTGTCGCCGAGCTCGAAGCCGGTGATCTTGGGGGTCCAGCCGCTCAGGTCCTGGCCGTTGAACAGCGGGATCCACCGCGGCTCCGCCGGAGCGTGGCCGGGGGCGCCGCAGCCGGAGACGGCGAGCGCGGCGAGCGCGGCGAGCAGCAGGACGACGATCGGGGCATTCTTCATGACTTGGGCGGCGGTCGGCCGGCACCAGCCTACGCGCCGCCGGAGCGCCGCGCCAAGCCCGCCTCAGCCGCCGCCGCGCGCGGTCCAGAGCATCAGGCGCCGGCCACCGGACGGCCGGTGGTCCAGCACCAGCCCCGGTCCGCGGTGCTCGAGGTCGCGGTCGGAGACCCGCAGGTCGAGGTGCTCCCAGTCCCCCGCCAGCGCGGTCGTCAGCGTGCCGAGGTTCATGCTGCGGGTGAATTTCATCCGCACGAACCACCACGGCAGATCGATCCGGAGCAGCTGCTCTGAGCCGGCGTCCCACAGCAGCAGGTGGAGGAAGCCCAGCGCGCTCGGCACCGGCTCCTCGAGCCCGCGGTCGACCCGCACCGCGCCGCCGGCTTCCACCCACAGGTACGGCCGCGGATCCTCGCAGCCGGCGAGGGCGGCGGCGAAGGCGGCGGTCGCCGCGGCCTCGTCCGCCGGCTCGGACTCGCTCCAGGCCGAGAACAGCGCCGCCGACAGAGCCAGACCGAGCGCGGCGAGGACCGCCACGATGATGATCAGCCGCCCGAGCCAGCGCCGCCGCTTCACTCCGGCAGCCC
>JACNJP010000343.1 GCA_014382465.1 Planctomycetota bacterium | reverse complement strand
CAACCCGCTCGATGTCCTCGAGCAGTGCTTTGATCTCCGGGTGCTGGCTGACCTGGATGTGCTGGTGGCCGCGGCGCGGCACCACCCCGGCCGCGAGGGACTGGAGGATGGCGTCGCGGTCGCGCGGGCGGATCGGGGCGGCTTCGGTCACGGCTTCAACTGCTGGTGGATGCGGGTCTGGACTTCGAGCAGCTCGTCCCCCTCGATGAGGGGCTCGTCGCAGCGCTCGAAGGCGTATTCGTTGAGGATATCGAGCGCGCCGTCGGGCAGGACCCCGAGTTCTTCGGCGAGCGCCTCGTAGTCCGCGCGCGGCCACGCGGGGCGTTCGCCGAGGCGCTGGAACAGGGCGCTGTGGGCGGCGTCGAGGCCCTCGACCACCGGCGCCGCCGCGGCCGCCGCCGGGGCGGGCTGCGGGTCCTCGAAGATGCCCGACAGCAGGCTGGAGACGGCGGCGGTCTCCTCGAGCTTGCGCGCCAGCGCCTCGGGGTCGAGGGTCGCGGGGCGGGGCTCGGCCGCCGGCCCGCCGCCGTGCAGGTCCTCGTGCACCTGCGCCGGATCGAGCCCGAGCAGCCGGTAGATCTTCTCCAGCACGCGCACCTCGCCGGCTTCGATGCGGCCGTCGGACCACGCAACCTGCACCAGGAACAGGCCGATGCCGCGCCGACGCTCGGCGTCGAGCGCCTCCAGGCGCTTCTTGAGGCCGACGGTGCCCTGCGGCGCGGCGAGCTGCCAGCGGAGGTGGGCGTGCAAGCGCAGGCGCTCCTCGGCGTCGAGCTGCATGCCCTCGGCGAGGTGCGCCTCGAGCCGCCGCTCCTCGGCCTCCGAGACCGAGCCGTCGGCGGCCGACACCAGCGCCGACAGGTGGAGCAGCAGGGCGGCCGCCCGGTAGGCGGCGGTCGGCGACGAGTGCCGCTCCTGGTCGAGCCGGAACAGCGCCACCGGCTGGCCCTGCTGGTACGCCGGGCCGCCGAAGCGCAGGTCCGGCTCGAGGCCGAAGCCGGCGTGCGAGACCAGCCGCCCGAGCTGGAGCGAGGCCTTCTTGGACAGCTTGCCGGCGCCCGCCGTCAGCCAGGGGCCGAGCGCTTCCTCCGCCTGGACCACGGCGATCTCCTGCTGGCCGAGCAGGGCGGCCAGCGCCTCTCGCAGCATGAGCAGCTCGCCGGGCGGATGGGCGGCGACCAGGTCCGCCGGCAGCAGGGCGGTCGCCTCGAGGGCGAAGCCGGGGTCCCCTTCCCGGCCCGCCCGCCGGCTGAACGGCGCCAGGGCGTCGCAGCACTCCTCGGCGAGCTCCTGCAGCCTGCGACGCGGCGCCATCAGGGCGCAGACGTCGGGGAAGCCGGTCTTGCGCTCGACCTCGGCGTCGAAGGAGGGGCTGGCCGGGCGGTAGCGCACCTGGACCAGGCCCTTGCACGGCTTGAGCCGCAGGCCGTCGCCGTGGCGGGCGCGGTACCGCAGCAGGAACAGGCGCTCGAACTCCAACGGGCAGCGCGCGGCCGGCGTGCGCAGCTTGATCTCGGGGTCGCTCCGGACCCAGGAGAGCGCCCACGCGGCGGGCAGCCCCTCGCCGCGGATGGCGCAGGTGGCGGCCGTGATCCGGACCGCCAGCGGCAGCTCGCCGTTCGGGCTGCCGGCCGGCGGCGGCCCCTCGCGCATGGCACCGGCGCCGAGCTCGAAGCACAGGAAGTCGGCGAAGGACGAGGCGTAGCCGCGGAAGGAGCGGCTGCCGGAGTAGATCCCCAGCAGGCGCTCGACCTCGGCCAGGATCGACGGCAGCTCGGCGCGCGCGGCCGGGTCGGATTCGGCGTCGTGCAGCGCCCGCCGCTCGAGGGCGTAGAAGGCCAGGAAGACGCAGCCGATGTCGATCGCCGGGTCCTTGCGCCCGCCCGCCATCCACCGCAGCAGGGCGGCGCGTGCGGCCTCGGGGATCCGCGAGTAGGAGGGCCAGTAGCCGAGCTCGAAGGCCGCCCCGGCGGCAGACACCGGCAGATCGGGATCGATCAGGCACGGCTCGATGCCGCCGCCGTGGACCGCGGCCAGGCCCCGGCCGATGTACACCAGGCCGGAGGGAACCGGCAGACCCCGGACCTCCGCCGCCCGGCCCGGCGGCACCCAGCAGGCCGCGCTGGTGACGGACGGCGAGGGGCGGCTCTCCCTCACCTGGCTGGCGCCGCCGGCTGGAGCGGACGGGCGCCGGGTCTGCCCCGGTTCCGGGACCGCTCCGTCCCGCTTCCGCGCCCGCAGGGCCAGGAGCCGGGCGACGATGAGGGACGCCGCGACCAGGCCAGCCCAACCGAGGAGACGCTTCATGCTCAGGAAATACCCGGCGGTCACGCCGGGCCCCTCAGGTTAGCACCCCAGGTCGAGGGGGCAGCCGCGCAGCTCCTAGAATCGAACCATGAAGCTGCGTCCCTCGCTCGCCGTCCTGCTGCTGTTCCTCGCCGCCGCGGCCGTGACCTCCGCCGCCCAACAGGCGCAGGACCCTGCGGTCCGGCCGGTCTGCGTCTTCTTCTTGCGCCACGCCGAGACCGCCGCGTCCACCGAGACCAACCGCGACCCCGCGCTCTCCGAGATCGGCGGCAAGCGGGCCGCGGCCCTCGCGCGCATGCTCGGCAGCAGCGGCGTGACCCAGCTCTACGCCTCCGAATACCAACGCACCCAGCAGACCCTGGCCCCGCTGGCGGCGAAGACCGGTCTCGAGGTCGAGGTCATCTCCGCGCGCGACGCCACCGCCCAGCTCGACGCCCTGCGCCAGCTGGCGCCGGGATCGGTGGCGGTGGTGGCCGGCCACTCGAACACCATCCCCGCCCTGGTGTCGGGCCTCGGTGAGCCGGCGCAGGGGCTGGTGGACGGATCCCTGGCCCACGACAGCTACGACCGGATGTTCCTGGTGGTCGTGCCCGGGGTGGACGGGGCGGAGGCGCGAACTTTGGAGCTGGGGTACGGCAGATGAGGAAATCCGGCCCGGTTTAGTGGTCCTAATGGCGACGCAAGTCTTTATTTTATAAAGATAAAGGTTCGTTTTCAGGGTCCGCGCGAGGCCAGTGGCCTGAGGGCGGCCACAACTCCTTTTCGAGCCTGGACCTGGCCGGGCGGACAGGGCCAATCAACGGGGCCGGATTCCCTTCACTCCGCTGTGAGGATCTCGCATTCCCCCAGCGACCCCCAAGCCTCGCCCTCATGACTCCCAAGAGCGGTCAGCCGCAGGTAGCGAGCGCCTACCTCAACGTCCAGGAGCCGGTCCTGGGCGCCGGCCGCCTCGTCCAGCTCGATCTCGACCTCGCCGGCCAGCCAGACGCCGGGCTGGAGGGCGAAGGCGACCCGGAGCCGGCTCAACTTCCCGCCGCGGGGGCCGTCGCCGCGCTGGTGGAAGCGCAGGCCGCGGAGGAGGACCTCGCGACCGAGATCGAGGACCACCTCGTGAGGGAAGTCGGGCGGCTGCCCGGTCCACGGCGTGTGCCAGAGGGTGCGCGGGTCGCCGTCGAGCAGGTGGCGGGCTTCGTAGCCGGGCGCCTCGGCGCTGACTGAGAGCACCTCGGCGCCGAGCTCCTGCATCCGGGAGGGCGCCAGCCGCTGCTCGAGCAGCGCGGGCTCCAGGGCGAATCGAGGCTGGAACCGGGGGCCGGCGGCGTAGCGGACCAAGCTGTCGCGCAGCGCCCGCGCGGCGTGCCGGCGGTCGAGGTCGGTGGCCAGGTCGAAGCCGCTGACGAGCAGGCGGCCGGGGCCGACGCGCGCCTGCCACACCCAGCCGAGGCGGGCGTCGTGGTGGAAGTCGGGCACCGCCTGGATCAGCGGCCGCAGGCCGGCGGGGGTCCACGAGAGGTCGAACAGCGCCCCGCCCTCCATCAGCTCGTGCCAGGTCCAGTCGGCGCTGCCGTCGGTCGGGAAGCCGGCCAGCGCCGGATCATCGGGGTCACAGAGGCCGCCGAGGTGGCTGAAGCGGTCGCCCCACCAGCCGCCGGACCAGTAGACCGGTTGGAACCGGCTGGTGGTGGTGTCGACGTCGCGGTGACCGTGCGCCAGCAGCAGGATCCGCCCGCCCTCCGCCAGGACGCGCCGAGCGGTGGCGTCGTAGAGCTCGGTGACCAGGAGGTCGGACTCGCCCACCGAAGGCGGAGCGGCCGGCGGCGCAGCCAGCAGCCGCCAGTGGTTCTGGGCTTCGCCGACACACAGGCGCAGCTCGAGCAGGGCGGCGTCGGCCAAGCCGCCGAGCGGGACCTCGATGCTGCCGAGCGCGGTCACGCCGCCGGTCGGGACCTCGCGCGGCAGGAGCCAGCCCTGGCCCACCAATCCGCCGTCCACGGTCCGCAGGCTCCACTCGGCCGCCGCCCGCTCCAGCGCGGCGGGACCGTAGTGCGCCACCTGCAGCTCGGCGCGGAAGGCCT
Organism: Planctomycetota bacterium; assembly: GCA_014382465.1. GTDB lineage: Bacteria > Planctomycetota > UBA1135 > UBA1135 > UBA1135 > J029. The sequence continues at coordinate 8,327 of JACNJP010000343.1, read as the reverse complement.
CGGCGGTGGACCAGGTGTAGCGCTCGAAGCGCGCCAGCGGCACGGTCGGGGCGTTCCAGCGCCGCAGCTCTTCGGGGCCGAACACTCCCTTGGATTCGAGGAAGGGGTCGAGGAAGCCGACGTGGGCCTGGCTCTGGCCGGTGAAGTCGTTGAGCATCAGGAGCTGATAGCCGCCGAAGCCCGGCGTGCGCGACATCGCCTCGTGCTCGGACTGGTAGAGCGCGGCCTGGAATCGAGCCGAAGCGGTCACGAAGCCGCCGAGCTGGTCGGCGAGGCCGGAGTCGTCCAGCTTGCGCGCCAGCCGCTCGAGGTTCAGCGGCTTCAGCGGGCCGTCGAACTTCGGGATCAGCGCCGGGAAATCGGGGAACACCGGCCGCTGGCCGGTCTCGTGGGCGATCAACGGGAGCGGCGCAGCCGCCACCGCGGCGGCGAAGTCCCAGTCGCTGTGCGCCGGTCCGATCCCGCGCGCGGCGGCGGCCCCGGCGCGGTGGGTGACCCAGAAATCGTCGCTCGCCACCCGCTCGCGCGCGGTGGAGGCGTTGTAGAGCCGCCGCGGGTCACGCCGCTTGGCGGCCGCGATCAGCCGGTCGAGCGCGTCCCAGTCGCTGTCGGCGCCGAACTCGTTGCCGATGCAGAACAGCGCGAAGGACGGGTGGTTGCCGTAGGCCTCCGAGATGCGGCGGATCTCGGCGGCGATGAACTCCTCCACCGCGCGGTCCGCGCCCGGCAGAGACGGGCCGCCGCCGGTGGCGGCGATCCAATTGTCGACCCACCAGGCGGTCTCGGGCTGCAGGTAGAGCCCGAGCTGGTCGGCGGCGGCGAAGGCCGCCTCGGGCGGGCACCAGGAGTGGAAGCGGACGTGGTTGAAGCCGTGCTGCTTGACCACGCCGAGGATCCGCAGCCACTCCCGCTCGCCGGTCGGCGGGTGGCCGGTCCGCGGGTAGACGCAGCAGTCGAGCGTCCCGCGCAGGAACACCGGGCGACCGTTGACGCGGATGGCGCGGCCGTCGCGTTCGATGTGGCGGAAGCCGAAGGAGACGGTCCGCGGCGGCCCGCCGTCCAGGCTCGCCGTCAGCCGGTGGAGCGTCGGCGAGAATTCGTCCCAGCGCGCGGCCGCGGCGGCCAGCTCGACGCGCCGCTCGAGGACCGTCGTCCCCGGCGCCATCACCACCCGCTCCCGCCACGCGCCGAGGACCTGGCCGCCGGCGGTGGAGACCACCAGCTCCAGGGGCAGGGTCCGCGGCAGCGCCTCGCGGCTGCGGAGGTCGACGACCGCGGTGACCGAGCGGGCGTCGGCCGCCGGATGGGCTTCGAGCCGCCGCAGCGGGCCGGAGTCGGCCACCAGCTCGATTCCGCCGACGACGCCGTTCCAGCGCGACTGGGTCTCGGGCCCGTAGCTGTGGCCGTAGACGCCGATGTCGTGGATCATCCGGTTGTCGACGCAGATCGTCAGCCGGTGCACGCCGGGCGCCAGCGGTCCGCAGTCGTAGAGGTGCGGCGTCGCCAGGCTGTCGCGGACGCCGAGCGGGAGCTCGTCCAGCCACGCCCGCGACTGCCACAGGACCCGCTCGAGCCGCAGCCGGGTCCAGGCTCCCGCCTCCCCCGCCGGGACCTCGAACTCGCGCTAGAACCAGGCCCTGCCGAGGTAGAAGGACTCGCGCACCAGGTGCCCGGCCTCGTCGACCCGCTCGACGCCGGCGGTGCCGGGCCACGTCCCCTCCACCAGCGGGACGCCGTACGACATCGTGCCCGGATCCAGGCGGTGGCCGAGACCGGCGAGGTCGGTGGTGCCGGGGAGCGGGACCTGGACCCCGTCGAGCGGGGCCGCCCACCAGCGCTCTCGGTCGCCGGCGTCGTCCGGGTCGAGGCGGCAGGTCCAGGCGCCGGCGAGGTCGGTCCATCCGGGCGACGCCGCGCGCTCCGGCAAAGGCTCCTGGGCCAGCGGCGGCGAGGCGAGAGGAACCAGGACGAGGAGCAGCCAGACGGCGGGGTGGAGCATGGGGAGTCGGTTCGCGAACGGGCCGAGGGCCACGCTACCAGCCCACCCGATCCGGGTCAGGAAACCGCGCCAGCGGAGCCGCGCTAGGGTATCCCCGATGCGCATCGAGCCCTTCGAGCTGGAACGCTGGCAGTCGCTGCACGAGCACGAGGTCGAGATCAACCTGTCCGACAGCGGAGTCCATCCGCTCACGGCCCGCGAGCTGGTCCAGGACCCGGGCGAGCTCGACGGCCTGCTCGACGAGCGGCTGGTCTACACCCAGACCAACGGCAGCCTGGAGCTGCGGCGGCGGGTGGCCGAGCTGCACCCAGGGGCCGGCGTCGAGAACGTCCAGATCGTCAACGGCGGCGCCGAGGCCAACTTCCTGTGCCTGTGGAGCCTGCTCGAGCCGGGGGACGAGGCGGTGGTGCAGCTCCCCAACTACGGCCAGGTGCCCGGGCTGGTGCCCGGGCTGGGCGCGGAGCTGAAGCCGTGGAAGCTGCGGCCGGAATTCGCCGCCGGCCGCTGGGTGGCCGACCTCGAGGAGCTGGCCGCCGTCGTCGGCCCGCGCACGCGGCTGATCGCGCTCTGCCAGCCGAACAACCCCACCGGAGCGCGCCTTCCAGCCGAGCAGCTCGACGCGGTCGCCGCCGTCGCCGCCCGCCACGGCGCCTGGATCCTGTGCGACGAGATCTACCGCGGCTCCGAGCTCGACGGCCGGGACTCGGCCAGCCTGTGGGGGCGCTACGAGCGGCTGGTGGTCACCGGCAGCCTGTCGAAGAGCTACGGCCTGCCGGGCCTGCGGCTGGGCTGGCTGGTCGGGCCGGCCGAATTCGTCGCCGAGACCTGGGGCCGCCACGACTACACCACCATCGGCCCCGGCGCCTTGAGCGACCGGCTGGGGCGGCGGGCGCTCGACCCGGCCACGCGGGCCGAGCTGGTCGCGCGCACGCGCCGGCACCTCGTGGCCAGCTACGGCATCGCGCGCGACTGGCTGACGGCGCGGCCCGGGCGCTTCCGCCACCTGGCGCCGGAGGCCGGGGCGATGATCTTCGTGAAGCACGAGCTGCCGATCAGCTCGCTGGAGCTGGCCGACCGGATGCTTCGGGAGCAGCGGACCCTGATCGTGCCCGGCGAACACTTCGGCCACCCCGGCTGGCTGCGGCTCGGCCTCGGCGGCCCCGGCCCCGAGCTCAGCGAGGGCCTGGCCCGGCTGGCGGCGGTCGTCGATGCGCTCTAGCGGCGGCTACTCCGGCCGCTGGAGCAGGTAGATGCCGAAGCCCAGGGTGGAGCGGCCCCACTCCAGGTAGGCTTGGCGCCAGCCCTCGATGTGGGCCCGGAAGCCGGGGGCATCGGGGTCGTCGGGGTGCTCCTCGGTCCAGTTCAGCAGGTTCTGCGAGTAGCGGTCCTCGTAGGCGCTCCACTCCGCTTCGGTGGTCTCGCGGGCGCGCAGGACCTCGAGGCCCGACTCCTCAGCAAGCCGCAGGTTCACCAGGTGGGAGTGCAGGTCGCCGACGCCGCAGCCGAGGAACTCGAGGTACTCCTTGGCCGGCTCACGCCGCCAGAACCCCTCGCCCAGCAGCAGCAGGCCGCCGGGACGGACCCGCTCGCGCAGGATCCACAGCGCGCTCTCGAAGCCGTCGAAGGCCTGGGTGGAGCCGAGGCAGATCGCGAGGTCCTGCGAGGCCTGCGGAACGGCGTCGGTCTCGAAGCGCTCCTGGAGCAATTCGATGCGGTCCTCGGGCACCCGGCGGGCGGCTTCGGCGCGGGCGATCTCGATGGCGTAGGGGTTGGGATCGACGCCGACTCCACGGCATCCGAAGGCCGCCACCAGCCGGACCAGGAGCTCGGCCCGGCCGCAGCCGACGTCCAGGACCAGGCTGTTGGCGTCCAGCGGCAGGTCCCGGCTCCACTCGTCGAGCACGTCCGCCGACACCGGGTTCCAGTAGAGGAAGCCCTCGTGCCCGATCAGGCTGAGTCGTTGGCGGTCGAAATCCATGCCGGTCAAGGTTCCTCCAGTGTAGTCCAGCCGCCGGGGCCGGGTTCCGTCGAGGACGGTCGAGGACGGGGCTCAGCGGCCAACGGCGGGCGGGATGACGTAGAAGAAGACCGAGAAGAAGTGCAGGCAGCTCCCCGCGAGCACGAAGACATGCCAGACGGCGTGGCTGAAAGGGAGCCGCTCCCAGGCGTAGAAGACGATGCCCAGGGTGTACGCCAGGCCGCCGCCGAGCAGCAGCAGCAGGCCGCCGAGCTCCATCGAGGCGATCAGGGGCTTGATCGCGATCACCACCACCCAGCCCATCGCGACGTACAGCCCGACCCGCAGGAACTCCCAGCGCCGCAGCAGGCCGGCCTGGAAAAAGACTCCCACCAGGGCGAGCCCCCACACCACGCCGAACAGCGACCAGCCCCAGGGACCGCGCAGGCTCACCAGGGTGAAGGGCGTGTAGGTGCCGGCGATCAGCAGGAAGATGGCGCCGTGGTCGAGGAGCCGCAGCAGCCGCTTGGCGCGCGGCGCCGTCACCGCGTGATAGAGGGTCGAGGCGAGGTAGAGCAGCACCAGGGTGGCGCCGAAGACGCTGCTGCTGACCACGTGCCAGGCGTCGCCGTAGAGGCCGGAGTAGACCGTCATCAGCACCAGGGCGGAGACCGCCAGGACGGCGCCGACGCCGTGGGTCAGGGCGTTGGCGATCTCCTCCCCTACCCCGTAGCGCGGCATCTCCGGCGGCGCCTCCCCGGCAGGGTCGGCGGCGGCGGGGTCCAGATCGGGGCTTGCGGTCATGAGGCGGGCGGCCCCGGGAGCGCGGCCGAGGGCGCCATCCTAAACCGGCGACGGCGCCCGCTCAGCGGAGGAAGCGGGCCTCCAGATCCGCCGGCAGAGGCCGGAGGACCGTGAAGTGCAAGAACCGCTGGTCCAGCTCCAGGATCAGCCCGATGCCCGAGCTGACGAGGCCCTGGACCGTCGCGACCTTGCAAGAGCCGAAATCCGCGTAGGGCCGGTCGATGCGGTGGGGCAGGCGCTGCAGGAGGAAAAGGGCCGGGACCAGGAGCAGGACTGGGCGCTCCAGCTCCCCGGTCCAGGCGACCCGGGCCACCAGCCCCGCCAGCACCAGCAGCCAGAAGACCGACAGCGGGGTCAGGAAACCGGCGCGGAAGACCACCCGTCTCTCGGTCAGGACCAGGACGCCGCGCCGCTGGCGCATTCGCCTCGGGCTGGCGCCGACCACCTGTTCCGAGCTGGAGTAGAGCAGGGTGCAGGCCGCCTGATAGAGGACCGGCTCGGCCGACTCGGCGCCGACCTCCTCGCCGATCCCGGCGGAGCGGTTCAGCCGCTCGACCTGCTCTTCGAAGGATGCCTTGGCCATCTCTTCCCCACCCTTCAGCGGCGGCCGCGGGAATGCAAGCCCGGACCGCCCCGGAGCCAGGATCGCGGGTAGAATGTCCGGTTCGAGCTCGTCGCGAGAGGTCCACAGGTTGGTTCGGATCCGGTGCTGCCAGCTCCCTGAGGTGTGAACAGCATGACCGAGACCGAAACCATCGCGCCCGGCTTCCGCGAGCTGGGGCTCCCCGAGATCCTCCTGCGCGTCCTCGACGAGTCCGGCTACGAGGCGCCGACGCCGATCCAGGCCCGCACCATCCCGCCGCTGCTCGAGGGCCGCGACCTGATCGGCCAGGCCGAGACCGGCTCGGGCAAGACCGCGGCCTTCGCCCTGCCGATCCTGAGCCAGATCGAGATCGAGCGGCGCGAGCCGCAGGCGCTGGTGCTGGCGCCGACCCGCGAGCTGGCGATCCAGGTCGCGGAGTCCTTCCAGCACTACGCCAAGCACCTGCCCGGCTTCCACGTGCTGCCGATCTACGGCGGACAGGCCTACCCGCTCCAGCTCCGGCCGCTGAAGCGCGGCGTCCATGTCGTCGTCGGCACCCCCGGCCGGGTCATGGACCACATGCGCCGCGGCTCGCTCAAGCTCGACAGCCTGCGCTGCCTGGTGCTCGACGAGGCCGACGAGATGCTGCGCATGGGCTTCCTCGAGGACGTGACCTGGGTGCTCGAGCAGACCCCGCCCGAGCGCCAGATCGTGCTGTTCTCGGCCACCATGCCGCCGCCGATCCGGCGCATCGCCCAGAAGCACCTCAGCGACCCGGTGGAGGTCCAGTTCCAGGTCCGCGCCACCGCCGCCGAGTCGATCCGCCAGCGCTACTGGATCGTCAGCGGCGCCCACAAGCTCGACGCCCTGACGCGCATCCTCGAGGTCGAGGAGACCGACGGCATGATCGTCTTCGTGCGCACCAAGACCGCCACGGTGGAGCTGGCGGAGCGCCTCGAGGCGCGCGGCCTGGCGGCGGCCGCCCTCAACGGCGACATCCCCCAGAACCAGCGCGAGCGCATCGTAGAGCAGCTCAAGAAGGGCAAGATCGACGTCCTGGTTGCCACCGACGTCGCCGCCCGCGGGCTCGACGTCGAGCGCATCAGCCACGTCGTCAACTACGACGCGCCGCACGACCTGGAGGGCTACGTGCACCGCATCGGCCGCACCGGCCGCGCCGGCCGCTCGGGGGACGCCATCATCTTCCTGGCGCCGCGCGAGCGCCACGTGCTGCGCTCGCTCGAGCGCGCCACCCAGGGCAAGCTCGAGCAGCTGACGCTGCCGACCACCGACGACGTCAACCAGCAGCGCATGACGCGCTTCAAGCAGCGCATCGGCGACACCATCGAGTCGGACGAGAACCTCGAGCTGTTCGAGCAGCTGGTGGGAGAATTCCTGGAGGAGAGCGAGCACGAGCCGCTCCAGGTGGCGGCGGCGCTGGCCCGGATGGCCCAGGGCGACCAGCCGCTGCTCCTCACCGAGCGGCCGAAATTCGAGCGTGAAGCGGCCCGCCGCGAGGACTCCGCGCAGCAGCGCGAGCGCCAGACCGGCCGCCCGCGCGAGCGCGAGGGCGGCATGGAGGGGCGCGTCTTCCGCGTGCCGCCGACCGAGGAGGGCATGGAGAGGTTCCGGGTCGAGGTCGGCCACGTCCACGGCGTGCAGCCCGGCAACCTGGTCGGTGCCATCGCCGGCGAGTCGGGCCTGGAGGGCCGGCTGATCGGCCGCATCGAGCTCTACCAGGACTTCTCGACCATCGACCTGCCGGAGGGCATGCCGGACTTCATCTTCAAGGACCTCAGCAAGCTGTGGGTCTGCGGCCAGCAGCTGCGGATGGTGCGCCTGAACCCGCGCGAGATCGAGGAGCTGTCGCTCAAGCCCAAGGGCGGACCGCGCAAGAGCGGCGGCTTCAGCAAGGGCGGGCCGCGCCCGGGCGGCTACGGCAAGCCTGGACCCCGCCCGGGCGGCTTCGGCAAGGGCGGACCGCGCAAGGGCGGCTTCGGCGGCGGCGGGAAGTCCTTCGGCAAGGGCGCCGGCGGCCACGGCTTCGGCGGCGGCGACAGCTCCCGCTAGCGCAGCGCGCGGAGCAAGGCGGGTTCGCGCACCAGCGCCTCCTTGTCCCGCTTCGCCAGGCGCTTGACCCGGCTCTCGAGCTGCAGGGCGAGGCCGCGGCTGCCGGCCGGCTGCCGGAACACCAGCTCGAGCGGTCCGCGGCCGCGCAGGTAGCGCGCTCCCTTGCCGCTGCGGTGGACCTCGAAGCGGCGCTCGACATCGGTGGCGATACCCGTGTAGAGCGAGCCGTCGGCGCAGCGTACGAGGTAGAGGAACCAGGAGTCCATGGCGTCGGCGGCGATCCGGCCGCCGGTACGAATCTAGGGCGGAGCAGCGGCGGATCCAAGGCCGGGGCAGGCCGCCGCGGACGGCTCAGGAGAACTGCGACCAGTCGATGTTCAGCCAGCCGAGCCCGGCGATCACCGCGGCGGCCACCAGCGCCCGGGCCGGGCCGACGTGGCCGTGCTGCACCGCGAGGCGGCCGGCTTGGTCCCACCAGGTCGTGCCGCGGTTCACCAGGCGCTGGTAGGAGAAGGCCATGCAGGCGACCGAGACGAACAGGAGGAACATGCCCTCGCCGACGACGAACAGCCGCAGGGCCCGCTGCAGCGAGTCGGCCATCGACAGGCGGCCGCCGTCGGCGCGCCGCAGCCGGACCCGCAGCAGCGCCTTGCCCGGCGTGGTGCCGGCGACCCGCACCACCAGCACCTCGAGCAGGACCACCAGCAGCAGGGTGGCGGTGGTGAACAGGTAGTCCGGGTTCTCGGGGTCGAAGGGCCGGCCGAAGGGGCTCACCAGCCAGTCGACCAGCGCCGCGTACAGGGACAGGTCGAGCATGCGGGCCCAATAGCGCACCCAGGGGCCGACCTGCGGGGCGGCCCCGGGATCGCGGGGCGGCCCGGCGGCGACCGCGGGCCCCCGCGCCGGCGCGCGCC
>JACNJP010000284.1 GCA_014382465.1 Planctomycetota bacterium | reverse complement strand
GCCCCCCGGCGACGGCGGGCGCGGGCTGGGCCCCGGGCGCCGCGTGCGGGTGCGCGTGCTCGGCGAGCTCGTGCCGCCCGGAGGCGTCCGCGGCGCGCTTCTGCCCCAGGTGCGCGAGGCCACCGGCGCCGGCGCCGAACCCCAGGTGGTGGCCCCGGCGACCCACGCCACCGCCGGCGCGGTGCTGGCGGTGCCGGGGGCGGCGGACCGCCGCTGGGCCTTCCTGTCGAGCGGCACCTGGTCCCTACTCGGAGTCGAGCGTCGGGCGCCACTGCTCGGCCCCGCTGCCTGCGCCGCGTCCTTCACCAACGAGTGGGGGATGGCGGGCAGCTTCCGCTTCCTGAAGAACATCACCGGGCTGTGGCTGGTGCAGGAGTGCCGCCGGGCCTTCGCCCGCGGCGGTGCGGAGTTCAGCTACGAGGAGCTGGCCCGGCTCGCCGCCGCGGCGGGACCGAGTCCGACGCGGCTCGACCTGGCCGCCGAGCCCCTGCTCGCGCCCGGCGACATGCCGGCCAAGATCCAGGCCTGGGCGCGCCGCACCGGCCAGCCGGTCCCCGAAGACCCCAGCGCCCTGGTGCGCTGCTGCCTCGACGGCCTGGCGGAGGCCTACGCCGCCACCCTGACCACGCTCGAAGAGCTCACCGGCGAAACCTGCGAGGTCCTCCACGTCGTCGGCGGCGGGGCGCGCAACACCTTGCTCAACCGCCTCACCGCCGCGGCCACCGGGCGGCGGGTGGTCGCCGGCCCGGACGAGGCCACCGCGATCGGCAACGCCCTGTCGCAGATGATCGGCCTCGGCCTGGTGCGCGGGGTGAAGGAGGCCAGGGAAGTCGTCCGCGCCTCGCTGCAGCTCGAGGTCTTCGAGCCGGAGGGCTGAGGGACGGCGACACCCGCGAAGCCGGGTGTCGCCCAAGGGTGGCGCCTGGCGCGCAAGTCCCTGAATACCAACGCCTTTCGAGAAATCCGAACCCATAAAAGTGGATGTCGCCTTTAACCGTAAGACTGGATGTCGCTGGACAGACGGTGGCGGTGGCGCGGCGTGGCGCGATGTGGTGCATGGACGCGACGCTGCTGGGGCGGGTGGACGGGGAGAAGGTCTACGGGCTGGCGCTGCGGGACGTGGGGAGCCGCCGGACGCTGGCGCTTAGCGCCGGTGGTGCGCCGGACCGACCGGGAGACCCCGCGGAAGGTCTTGTCTTGGCGGACGCGGGAGGTGGCTTACGAGGAAATGGTCTCGTGCTACACTCCAGACAGCCATGCAGGCTTCTATCAAACCGCGTGCTCAGCCGTCGAACAGGCGGTGCAGGGCGCGAGCACGGCGCGTGCGCGCCGGAGAGCAGAGCGTGGAGCGATCTACGCGACGCTGGATGGATACGGACTCGTCAAAAGGACCCGAGGCGGCGTGCCGCTCGACGGCGTCAAAGGCGACAGATTAACGTGAACGGTACAGCTTTGAGGTGGCTGCGTGTTGCCCTTGTCATTGGGGTAGGGTGGTCATTGGCATCGTGCAGCAATGATGGCAAGGGGCAAATGCCTGTGAGCCAAGCCGTCCTTAGTGGAGTTGAACTCCAAAGTGAGCTTTGTAACTTGTCAAGCACTGCCCACCACGGAGAGTTGAAAGGGGCTCAGGTGGGTGGAATCGCGATCAGTGAAGAGACTTTGTTCCGGTTCTCCACAGAGATGCTCTTTTCTGGTAGCTCGAGACGGGTGATCACCATTCCAAAGCCGACAGGTGGCTCACTGACGTCAAAGCTGTCCGTTGATTGGGACGTCGAGGATGGAAAGTGGACAACTTCGGTGAGGTGGCCAGTGAGGATGGTCACAGACCGGGCGGTAGGCATTCTGGATTCTGAATGGCCAGTTCAGGTTGAGTTCCTTGGTGTCCAGTGCGGCTCGGCTGTGTGGGCTTTAGCCAGTGCGTTCGAGAATGCCATCGTCCGGGAGGCGCCTGACTCGAAAGGTATCGTCCTTACCCCCAGAGACCGAGCTGCTGGGAAATGGCCTCCAGGGAGTGTGAACCCGTGGGCGTCAATGCACATAGTCGGAACCAGAGAGGGCTCCTCCCTGGATCTTGAAATTGACATCACCTACGAGGAGAACAACGAGGCGGAGACTGGATCCTATCGCTGTCGAGTTGAGCCGGACTAAGGCAGGTGTCCGGAGCGCCAGGCGAAGCCGGCGCGCGGTGCTTCCATCATCCACTGTTGTGGCCGCGGTCGCAAGTCGCCTCCGCGTGAATGGTTTGGTTCGCATTTGAACCCACATGCGAGCTGCGGCTTTTCCCCGGATAGTGTCGGAAGGGGGACGGGCGGCCACCAAATGGCTCGAACCTGGGGCAGGAGTGGAGCCGAGGAGGGGGCACTCATCCTGGTTTTCCTGTTCCTCGTGATCAGCGGTGGCTTGGCCCTGGTCTATGCCGCCTTGGTCATTGCATCGTCCCTCACCAGACCCTGGATTCGAGAGAGGATCTACCGGAAGAGAGGCCTGAGGGTGGAGTGACCCCGGCGGAGGTCCGCGAGCGCTCACCTCCTCCCTCTGTGCCCCGCCCGCCGGTGGCTTAGAATTCCGCTCCGCCGGCCCCGAGCCCCCCGGCGGCAGACATGGCCACGGAGACGCACCGGCTGGCATTCCGCGCGATGCGGACGGACTTCGAGTTCGTCCTGTGCGGGGCGGACTCCCGCCGGCTGCGGGTGGCGGCCGAGGAAGCACGGGCGGAGATCGAGGCCACCGATCGCGAGCTGTCCGCCTTCTCCCTCGGCAGCCTGTTGAACAAGGTCAACCGCGAGGCGGGGGAGCGGCCGGTGAAGGTGCCGGGGCGCCTTTTGGAGCTTTTCGTGCTGTGCCGCCGGGTGTACCGAGACAGCGGCGGCGCCTTTGACCCGAGCGTGGCGCCGCTGATGGAGGCCTGGGGGTTCCGCGAGGATCCGGAGCGGACGCCGGGCGCCGGCACCAGCAGCGACGCCGCTTCGGTCGCGGAACAGCGTTCCGCGGTCGGCCTGGACGCCCTCGAACTCGACCCGGCGGCCGGCACCGTCCGCTTCCGCCGCCCCGGCCTGCAGCTCGACCTCGGCGGCGTCGGCAAGGGCGTGGCGCTCGACCGGGCCGCCGAAGCGCTCCGGGACGCCGGCCTCGGACACTTCCTGCTCCACGGCGGCTCCAGCACCTTCCTCGCCTTCGGCGCCCCGCCGCACCAGCCGGCCTGGCGCGTCGGGGTGCGCCACCCACGAGATCCCGAGCGAGTCCTCGCCAGCGTCGAGCTGCGCGACCGGGCGCTCTCGGTCTCCGGCCAGCACGGCCGTACCATCCTGGCCGATGGCGCGCGCCTCGGCCACGTCATCGACCCCGCCCGCGGCGCTCCCGCCGCCGGCGAACTCGCCGTGGTGACCGCTTCGACGGCCGCCGCGGCCGACGCCTGGTCGACCGCGCTGCTCGCCGGCGCCGCCGCCCCCGTCTCCTGGAAGGCCTGCGCCTGAACCGCGGCCACGCACGAACATGAACGACCTCGACCGAAGGGAATTCCTCCGCGGCTCCGCCGGCGGCCTCGCCGGCCTGGCCCTGGTCCCCGAGCTGGACCGGCTGTTCCCGAAGCTGCCCGCCGGCGCCGAGCTGCGCGTCGGCCTGGTCGGTACCGGCGCCCGCGGCAAGGAGATCCTCGACGAGCTGGCCAAGATCGACGGCGTGATCGTGCAGGCGATCTGCGACCGCGACTCCGGCAAGCTGCGCAGCGGCGGCCGGCGCGCCAAGGACGCCGCGCGCCACGACAACGTCGAGCAGATGCTCGAGCAGGAGGCCGGCCTCCAGGCCGTGTTCGTCGCCACCTCCACCGACCAGCACCGCGCCGTGGCCGAGGCCGCGCTGGCCGCCGGCAAGCACGTCTGGTGCGAGGCGCCGCTGGCCCACACGCTCGACGACGCGCGCGCCCTGGCCGCCTCCGGCGGCGCCGCCGGCACGGTCTTCGCGGTCGGCTCCGAGGCCCGCTCCAACCCGACCTACCAGCGGGCGCGCGCGATCTTCAAGTCCGGCGGCGTCCGCGACCTGGTGTCCGTCCGCGGCGGCTGGTTCCAGAAGGCGACCTGGCGCGCCGTCGCCCCGAGCGACGAGCGCGAGCGCCTGCTCAACTGGCGCCTCGACCCGGCGCGCTGCGCCGGCCTGCCCGGCGAGGTCGCCAGCCACGCCCTCGACGCCCTGCTCTGGTTCACCGGCGAGAGGCCCGAGTCCGTCACCGGCCGCGGCGCGATCCTCCTCCACAAGGACGGCCGCGAGGTCGCCGACACCGTCGCCCTCGACTTCGCGCTGCCCGATGAACGCCGGATGGGCTTCGAGGCCTCGCTCGCCAACAGCTTCGAGGGCGAGCACCTGGTGCTGCGCGGCACCCACGGCACGATCAAGCTCGCCAGCACCCACGCCTGGCTGTTCAAGGAGTCCGACGCCGTCACCCAGGGCTGGGAGGTCTACGCCCACCGCGAGCAGTTCTTCAAGGACGAGGGCATCACCCTGATCTCGAACGCCACCCAGCTCGCCGACCAGGGCAAGCTGAAGGAGGGCATGGGCCTGCCGAACCCGCCGGTCTACTACACGCTGCACGACTTCGTCGCCGCGGTGCTCGAAGGCGGCGAACCGGTCTGCAGCGGCGTCGACGCCCTTGCGCCCACGGTGCTCGGCATCCTCGCCGACCAGGCGATACGCTCGCGGCAGACCGTCGCCGTCGACCCCGCCCAGCTGAGCCTCGAAGGCTGACCCTCTTCCCGGAACACCCGATGCGCCCTCCCCTGATCCCGATCCTCCTCGCCCTGCTGCCCCTGTCCTGCGCCGCCGCGCCCGACGGCCCGGCGCGGATCTACGTCCACGTCTACTCCGCTGGCTTCGAACACGGCGTCGCCAAGCCCGGCGCGGACGGCGCACCGTCGCTGGTGGAGGCGAAGTGGGCCGAGTGGGCCGCCGACGACCAGCGCTTCGAGGTCGTCGTCAGCCGCGAGGCGCCCGACTCGCTCGACGGCTTCGACGGGGTCTTCCTCTACACCACCGGCGAGCTGCCGTGGAGCGAGGAGCAGCGCGCCATGCTGCTCGGCTTCGTCCGCGGCGGCGGCGGCCTGGTCGGCTCCCACTGCGCCACCGACACCTGGTACGAGTGGACCGACTACGGCCTCATGATCGGCGGCTACTTCGCCGGCCACCCGTGGAACGAGGACGTCGGCGTCGAGGTCGAGGTCACCGACCACCCGGCCACCGCCCACCTCGGCGAGAGCTTCCGCATCGCCGACGAGATCTACCAGCACAAGGAGCCGTGGTCGCGCGAGCGGCTGACCGTGCTGATGGGGCTCGACCACGCCGCGACCGACATGGAGAAGGACGGCATCTACCGCGAGGACCGCGACGTCGCCATCTCGTGGATCCGCGACGAAGGCCAGGGCCGCGTCTTCTACACCGGCCTCGGCCACCGACCCGAGGTGTGGAACGACGCCCGCTTCCAGCAGCACCTGGTGGAAGGCGCGCTGTGGGCGGCGGGGCGCTAAGCCCCTACCACCGCACCACCGCCGCGCCCCAGGTCAGCCCGGCGCCGAAGGCGGTGAGCAGCACCAGGTCGCCGCGCTTGAGCTTGCCCTGTGTGGCGCACTCTTCGAGCGCCAGCGGGATCGAGGCCGACACCGTGTTGCCGACCTTGGCGATGTTGACGTGGATCCGGTCGGCCACGCCCAGGTGGCGGGCGACCGAGTCCAGGATGCGGGCGTTGGCCTGGTGGGGGACCACCAGCTTGATCTCGTCGGCGTCGATGCCGAGCTCGTTGAGCAGCGCTTCGCACTCGCCGGTCATCTCGTTGACCGCCAGCTTGAAGATCTCCCGGCCCTGCATCTGGAGGTAGTGCAGGCCGGCGTCGACCGTTTCATGGGAGGCGGGCAGGTGGCCGCCGCCGGCCGGCACCTGGATCAGGGAGGCGCCGGCGCCGTCGGCGCCGAGGGTGCAGCCCAGCAGGCCGAAGCCGGCCTCGGCGCGGCCGATCACCACCGACGCGGCGCCGTCGCCGAAGATCGCGCAGGTGTGCGGATCGGTCGGGTCGACGATGCGGGACATCTGCTCGACGGCCACCAGCAGGATCGGCCCCATGCTGGCGTCGGACCGCATCAGGGCGTCGGCGATCTTCCAGCCGTAGAGGAAGCCGCTGCAGGCGGCGTTCAGGTCGATCGCGGGCACCCGATTGGCGCCGATCTCGGCCTGGATCCAGCAGGCGGTCGCCGGCACCGGCGTGTCGGGGGTCAGGGTGGTGCAGAGGATGAAGCCGAGCTCCTCGGGCTTCACGCCGGCCTGCTCCATGGCCTTCACGGCGCTCTCGGCGCCCAGCAGCGACGGCCGCACCCCCGGGGCAGAGTGGCGCCGCTCCTGGATGCCGGTGCGCTGGACGATCCAGTCCTCGGTCAGGCCGGTGCGCTCGGCGACCTCGGCGTTGCTGACCACGTTCGGCGGCAGGGCGCTGCCCATGCCGAGGACCGAGGTCCCGGCGCGGCGCTCCTGGCCGTTCGAGGCGTCGTCCTGGGGGAAGGCGTCGGCCTCGGGCTTGCCGTTCGTGCCTCGGATCCTGGTGGAGGTCCGGGGGACGTAGCTCTGGGAGGTCGCGGTGAGGGGGCTGTCGGGGAACTCGGAATGACCCATGGCTTCTTGAGGGGATTCCCGAGGCGCATCGCTAGAGCCCAGGGTATCCCCTGTTCTCCATCGGATGGATGCGACTCAGGACTGTCGCCAGGTGTGGCGGGCGGATCCCGCGTGGTTTGGGCCGGCGCGGAACCAGAACGATCACTCTCATGATCGGAATCCCTCCATGATACCAGAGCGCGGGGGGCCCGGGAGGGCCCTGCCGCGTCAGAAAGCGACCGTGTTCACGATCGCCACGCCGACCCCCATGATCGACTCGCCGGCGATGATTCCCGAGGCGATCGGGACCGTGAATTCGTCGGCCCGCTCCTTGTTGGAGCGCGTCCAGAGCCAGGCGGCGAGGGCCCCCAGGAACATCGACAGGGGGTAGTTGAAGGGCAGGATGAAGCCCAGGCCGATGCCGGTGGCCGAGGGCAGCCACTTCTTGACGGTCGGGAAGACCTTCTCGGCGATCACCAATACCGCGCCCACCAGCAGGCCCCACTGGACGCCGGCCCGGGCCATCGGGTGCAGGTTCTCGAAGCCGTCGCGGAACACCTCGGCGACCGCGCGCCAGGCCTGGGCGGCCGGCGCTGGGAAGTCCTCCTCGAGCGCCTGCACGTCGGGCACCAGGAAGTAGAAGCCGATCACGGTGGCGACGGTGCCGGTGAAGATGCCGAGGAACTGGGCCAGGAACTGCCGCCGCGGGTTGGCGCCCAGCAGGTAGCCGGACTTCAGGTCGTTCAGCAGGTCGGCGCTGGCCGAGGCGGCGCCGGCGGTGATGCCGGCGGTCATCAGGTTGGCGGTCGCGTTCTGGGGGATCGCGAGGCCGTAGGTGAGCTGCATGATCTTGCCCATCGCCCCGGTCGGGGTGATGTCCGACTCGCCGGTGGCGCGGCAGGCGACCAGGGCCAGGATGAAGGTCAGGATCACGGCCACCGCGCCCCAGTGCGGCGGCACCTCGAAGAAGCGCCAGGCGATGTAGACCACCGCGCCGCCGGCCACCAGCGTGCCGAGCAGGAACCACGAGCCGGGGACCTCGACCCGGGAGGCGATGTCGTCCGGGTCTCCGCTGCGGCCGAAGCCGGTGAAGGCGCGGCCGATCGTCTTCCACTGGAAGGCGAAGGACAGGATGCCGCTCGCCACCATGATCGGCGCGCCGATCCACACGCCGATCTCCTTCCAGGCCTTGGCGCCGCTGGTGGCGGCGCCGGCGTCGAGGGCCTCCGGCGTCACCCAGTAGGCCAGCAGCAGGCCGGCGATGACCATCGAGACCGCCACCCGCAGGCCCACCAGCGCGCCGGCGGCGACCATGACCAGCGAGTGGTCCATCTTGATCGTCAGGTCCGACGGCTTGAGGTAGGTGCTGAGGCCGTCCACCTTGGCGGTGACCCCGGGCAGGAAGTCGAACAGCTTGGACTTGTCGGGCAGCAGCGCGGCGGCCTCGCCGGCCTTGTCCTTGAAGGCCTGGAGCGCGATCAGCAGCGGCGTCACCAGGCCGATGACCCCGGCGCCGAACAGCGCCTTGGCCTTGCGGGCGGCGGTGTTGCCGTGGCTGTAGAGCCCCTGGAGGGTCACCGCCGCGGCGGTCCCCGACGGGAACTTCAGCTTCTCCTGGTTGATCATGTTGCGCTTCATCGGGATGGCCAGCACCACCCCGAGCATCGCCAGGAAGAAGGTCCAGGCCGCCAGCACCGGCCAGGAGAGGTGCACCCCGCCGGGGCTGGCGGCGGTCACCGACAGCATCAGCAGCGCCGGGATCGCCGACACCATGGTGCCGCCGGTCGAATAGCCCGCCGCCGACGCCGTCGACTGCATGCAGTTGTTCTCGAGGATCGACATCGGCGTGCGCGCGATGCCGATTCCCAGGAAGAAGTTCCACACCGAATAGCTGAGGATGCAGGCGGTGATCGCCACCCCCAGGTGCCAGCCGGTCTTCAACCCGATGTAGAGGTTGGTGAAGGCGAGGAAGAAGCCCAGGACCGAGCCCATCAGCAGGGCGCGCCAGGTGAGCTGGGGGACGTCCTCGCCGCGGTAGGCCTTGGCGTACCACTCCTCTTCATCCATCTCGGCGACGACTTCCGGCGGGATGTCGAGCGGCTTGCTGAGCTCGACCTCCTCCGGGGTGCTGGCTGCGCGCTGGATCAGGGCCATGCCGAAAAGATAGCGGCGCGGCGCCCTCCGGGGAGGGGGCCGCGCCGTGACGGGTGACGGTCTCTCAGGCCGTGAACACGAAGTTCTCGAGCAGGATGACGCCGATGCCGACCAGAGCGCCGCCGGCGATGATTCCGGCGCAGATCGGCTCCTGGTTCTTGACCGTGTTCTTGTCGCCCGGAGTGGCCCAGCTCGGCTTCAGGCGCCCCGCGAGGGCGAACAGGAAGGCCCCGAGCGCCATCGCCAGGCAGGTGTTGAAGCTGATCACGAAGGCCAGGCCCATGCCGATCGCCGACAGCGGGAAGCGGCCCTTGGTGAAGACCTTGACCAGCTCGAGCAGGATGCCGGCGATGCCGCCGGCCAGCGCCGCCCACTGGGCCGTCTCCGGCAGCTCGCCCAGGCCCTTGGTCAGGGCCTCGGCCACCGCCCGCCAGATCGTGGCGGCCGGCATCGCGAACTGCTCGGTGATCAGGTTGTCCGGGCTGCCCTTCAGGAAGGCCATGTAGAACACCGGGATCGCAGCCAGCGAGCCGGCGACGATGCCGATGACGTGGCCGATGGCCTGCAGCCGCGGCTTCGCCCCGAGCATGTAGCCCGGCTTGATGTCCATCATCAGGTTGGAGGCGTTGCCGGCCACCTCGCCGGTGATGCCGGCGGTCATCAGGTTGGTGGTGACGTTGCCCGGCGCCAGCAGGCCGTAGGTGAGCTGGGTGAGCTTGCCCAGCGCCCCGGTCGGCGTGATCGAGGTCAGCGCGGTCGAGTTGGCGCCGATCAGCGAGAAGATGAAGACCAGCGGGATGGCGATGATCCCGAGCACGTAGTCGACGCCGAAGAAGAAGTGGCCGAACAGGACCACGGCGCCGCCGACCAGCGGGATGCCGAGCACGAAGACCCGCATCGGCAGCTCGATGTGGGCCACGCAGTCCACCTCCTTGCTGCCCTTGCGCGACAGCATGCCCGAGAAGGCGCTGAAGATCATCTTCGGCTTGGAGAAGAAGGACACCAGCGAGGCGGTGGTCATCATGGCCACGCCGCACCACAGCGCCCACAGCGTGATCTGCTTGAAGCCGAAGACCGGGTCGCCGGCGTCCAGGACGGCGAGGCTGTCGGCGCCGAGCCTGGGCAGGATCTCGCCGCGCGAGATCATCCACGGCGCCAGCCACAGGTAGTTGACGATCGCGCCGACCATCAGCGAGAAGGCGGTGCGGATGCCCATCAGGCCGCCGGCGGCCATCATCACCACGTCGGTGTCGGGCCGCACCGAGAGCTGCTTGAGCGAGGTCCCCAGGATCGCCGGCTTGAGGCCGGCGCTGTAGAGCCAGCCGTCGAGGTACTCGGGGAACTGCAGGAAGCCGATCCGCATCTTGTTCAGGATCACCTCGCTCTTGAACAGTGAGATGCCGCCCGAGAACAGGCCGCAGATCGCCAGCAGCTTGGCCTGGAACACCCCCTCCTTGCCGGTGCCGTGGTGCAGCGTGTCGAGCACCACGCCGGCCGCCCGCCCTTCGGGGAAGGGGTGCTGCTCGACGTTGACGAAGCGCCGCTTCATCGGGAAGGCGAACAGCACGCCGAGGATCGCGATGCTGATCATCCACGGGAACGCATGCTGCATCGGGATGATCTTCCCGGTGTACATCATGTAGGCGCCCATGCTGGAGATCAGCGGCGAGGTCATGTACCCCGCGGCGGTCGCGATCGACTGCGAGCAGTTGTTCTCGAGGATCGAGATGTCCTTCGCGATCCCGATCTTGCTCATCAGCCGGAAGGCGCCGAAGGCCAGGATCACCGAGGTGATGCCCACCCCCAGCGTCCAGCCGGTCTTGGCGCCGACGTAGAGGTTGGTGAGCGACAGGATCGTGCCGAGCACGAAGCCGGTCAGCGCGGAGCGCGCCGTCAACTGCGGCAGGTCGCCGCGGTAGACGTTCTCCAGCCACCACTTGTCCTTCTGCTCCGGAGTCCAGTCGCGGACCTGCTCCGGCGTGAGCTGCTTGATTGCCATGGGAACTCCGGCGGCGCGCCGGGGGGGCGCGCGGGGGGATCTGGAGAAGATAGCGATGCCGTGCCGAATCAGGGCGTATCCTGCCGGAGCCCTATCCCGCGCCACTAGGAGGATCCCGCCGATGAGCCGCCTCGACACTGCCGTCCTTTCTCTGCGGATCACCGCGATCGTGGTCGCCCTCTGGGGCCTGGGCTCTCTCTCCCTCGCGTTGGGCGCGTCGCAGTTGTACGGCAGCAAGTTCGAGGACCTTCCCGCCACCCTGGATGCCGATTACCCGGTGGACTCCGAGGGAGCCGGGTACCCGCCTCCGAGCCCGCCGGCGGTCAAGGACAGCCATTCGGACACCTTGAGCGCCTTCTACCTCTATCCGGGCTTCACCTGTCTGGCCTTCGCCGGGCTGCTCTACCTCCTCTCCCGCCGGCTCGCGCGCGCCTGGTTCCCGCCCGAGCAGGAGCCGGCCTCTCCCCGGCTCGACACTTACGGGGTCCAGGCGGTGGCCTTCTCCGTCGTCGGCCTGTTCCTCCTCATGACGACTCTCCCAAGCCTGATCTCTTCCCTCGCTTGGATGTTCCTGCCCTTCGGCGACGCCGGATTGATGCCCGGCTCGCCCTTCGGCATGGAGGGACCGGGCGGCCTGCTCGTCACCCTGCTGGAGGCCGCCTTCGGCTTCGTCCTCTTCCTCGGCTCCCGCCGGCTCGCCGCGAGGTGGCATCGCAAGGCGGGCTGGATCTCCCGTGAAACATCATGAACCGCACCGACGCCGCTTCGCTCGCCTTCCGCCTGCTGGGGATCTGGTTCCTGTTGCAGACCGCGCAATACGCGCTCCAGGCCCTGGTCTATGCACTCGAAACCGACGATCGATTCCCCACCCCTTGGCGCTGGACCGTCCTCGCCGCCTTCGTGGTCTACTTCTTCGCCACCTGGTTCCTGCTCACGAAGGCCCAGGACCTGGCGAACCGCTTCTATCCACCGCCCGCCGACGCCGACGCCGAGAAACCGCCGTCTGCTGGCCCGGCCGACTGGCAGGCAGCGGCGCTCGCCGTGCTCGGCATCTGGATGATCGCCGGCACGCTGCCGGACCTGGTCACCGTGGTGCTCGGCACCCAGTCCGAGGAATACCCGGCGAGCTTCTGGATCCAGCAGCCGGTCTTCCAGCCCGTGCTGCGGCTGGTGCTCGGCCTGGTCCTCACCCTCGGCTGCCACCGGATCGCCGCCTGGTGGACGCGCAGCCGCGCCGAGGCTCCGCTGGCCTGATCCGCCCGGAATTGCGCGGAATTTCGGGAACGGGCCACTTCGCTGGGTGGTCTCCTGGTTGGACTTTCCCCTCTTCCGTTCCGCCGATGGTCCGGCCACCGCCCCCATGTCCGACCTCCCCCTCCCGCTCCTCCTTCTCCCGCTCTGCCCCCTCTTCGCGCCGGCCCTGCCCGCCCAGGGCCTGGACGACCACGTCGCCCGCTGGGCCTTCGATGACGGCGCCGGCACCATGGTCCGCGACTCCGGCCCGAACGGCTTCCACGGCACGCTGCCCGCCGGAGGCACCTGGATCCCCGGCCTGCTCGGCGGCGCGCTCGAGCTCGACGGCCTCGGGCAGTCCGTCGAGGTCACGGACGGCAACCGCTACCCCGACCTGCTCGCCGGCCTGGCCGAGGGCACCATCTCGGTGTTCTTCCGCGTCGACAGCGCGCCGCCGGTCAACGAGATCCACCCGCTGCTCTACCTGGGCGACGGCGTCGGCGGCACCGGCAATTCCGGCCTGATCCTCGAAGTCGGCCACTTCGGCACCAGCACCAAGGTCTACTTCACCGTCTTCGACGACAACGGCCACATCCCGCAGTGCTTCGACACCGGCTTCGACGTCACGATCGGCGACTGGCACCAGTTCGCCGTGGTGGTCGGACCGGGCTTCAACACCGGCTATCTCGACGGCGTCGAGCTGGTCAACCGC
>JACNJP010000007.1 GCA_014382465.1 Planctomycetota bacterium | reverse complement strand
CGCCTGCAGTGCGTGGACGCCGCCCCCTGCACCAAGAGCAACTTCATCGCCCTGTAGGGATTCGTTCCCGCCCCACCACGGCCTCCCGCTCCGCGCGGGAGGCCGCTTCTTTTCCCTGGCCCCGACGTCGGCAGAGGGCGGAGGCGGCGCTACTCTCGGCCTTTCGCTCACTCGCCTGCTCGCCCATGACCGCCGCAACTCCGCTCGCCACCCTGTCACCCGCCCTCCACCGCGTCATCGAGCAGGTCGGGACCGTGGTGCTGGGCAAGCGGGAGGCCGTGACCTTCGCCCTGGTCGGCCTGGTCGCCGAGGGCCACGTCCTGCTCGAGGACGTGCCGGGGACCGGCAAGACCTCGCTCGCCCGCGCTTTGGCTTGGTCGGTCGGCGGCAGCTTCCGCCGGATCCAGTTCACCTCCGACCTGCTGCCGAGCGACGTCACCGGCCTGTCGCTCTACTCCAACGAGCTCGAGCGCTTCTGCTTCTCGCCCGGCCCGGTGTTCGCCAATGTGGTGCTGGCCGACGAGCTCAACCGCACCTCGCCGCGGACCCAGTCGGCGCTGCTCGAATGCATGTCGGACGGGGTGGTGTCGGTGGACGGGAACTCCGAGCGCCTGCCGCGCCCGTTCTTCGTCATCGCGACCCAGAACCCGATGGACTTCGAGGGCACCTACCCGCTGCCGGAGGCGCAGCTCGACCGCTTCCTGCTGCGGCTCGAGCTCGGCTACCCGCCGCTCGCCGACGAGCGCCGGATCCTGGCCGAGCGCCGCGAGAACGACCCGGTGGAGCGCCCCGAGCCGGGGCTTTCCCCAGAGCAGCTCTCGGCCGCCATCGCCGCCGCTCGCGCGGTCCGGGTCGAAGACAGCGTGCTGGACTACATCCTGGCGCTGATCACCGCCACCAGGAGCCACCGCGCGCTGTCGCTGGGCGCGAGCCCGCGCTGCAGCCTCGGGCTGCGGCGGGCGGTGCAGGCGCTGGCCCTGCTCGAGGGCCGCGACTACGCCGTGCCCGACGACGTCAAGCGGCTGTTCCTGCCGGTGGTCGCGCACCGGGTCCTGCCGGCGGCGGTCCGCGATTCCGGCCTCGGCACGGTCGCCGACGCCTTGCAGGAGATCCTCGACACCTGCGCCGTGCCGCGGTGAGCGCCCCGAAGTCCGCCGGCGCCGAGCTGCTCGAGGTCCGTCCCAGCCCGGGCCTGGCGAGGCTGGCTGCGGTGCTCTTCGCCGGCCTGGTCCTGTCCGGTTTCTTCCCTGGCGCCCTGTGGGCCGCGGCCTTGCTGCTGGCGCTGGCGGCCGCCCTGGTCGCCATCGCCTACCTGCTCGGGCGAGCCAACCTGCGCTGCCTCGAGGCCTCGGAGCCGGCACCGGCGACCTCCTTCGCCTGGGAAGCCCTGCCGGTGCGGCTGGAGCTGCGCAACCGCTCCCGGCGCCTGGCCGCGCAGGACCTGCTGCTCCATCACTCCGACCGCCCGCAGGTGGCCGGCCGGCTCTTCGGCCAGGTGACGGAGCTCGGCCCCGGCCGGACGCGGCAGCTCGAAGCGCCGTTCCGGCCGCCGCGCCGCGGCCGCTACCCGGTCTACCACCTGAGCATCGTCTCCTCCTTTCCCTTCGGCCTGTTCGAGTGGCGCCGGCGGCTGCCCTTGCCGGCAGAGCTGACGGCGCTGCCGCGCCTGGGTTCGCTGCTGAACGAGAGCAGCCTGTTCCCCGAGCGGTCGCCGGCGGCCGGCGCGCGGGGAGCGAAGGGCCGTGGCGACGAGGAGTTCCACAGCCTGAAGGAGTGGCGGGCGGGCATGAGCCCGCGGCGGATCTCGTGGAAGGCCTCGGCCAGGCTCCAGCGCTGGGTGGTGCGCGAGAGCCGCGGCGAGAACCCGCCGGAGTTCCACGTCGTCCTCTCCGGCTTCGGCGAGGTCCGCGAGGGGGCGCGGTCGGACCCCTCCTTCGAGAAGGCGGTCAGCCTGGCGGCGACGTTGGCGGAGCACCTGCTGCGGCGCAAGGCGCGGCTGCGCTTCAGCTTCCACGGACCCGGCGGCTTCACCCTGCAGCCGCCGCGCGGTCGCGACGGCCTGGTCCAGGTGCTCGGCTCCCTGGTCGACGTGAGCCGGAGCGCGGTCCGGCCAGGCGGCTGGACCCGGCCGCCTCGGCGGGCCGGCGAGATTACCTTGCTGGTGGTGGCGGGGGGCGGGTCCCGCACCATCCGGCCGGGTGAGTCCGGCCCCTCAGGGCGCGTGCGTCGGCCCGACAAGACCGGCGGCCGCTACCGGGTCCTCGACATCGACCGCCCGGGCATCCACCAGGTGTTCCGCATGTCGCGGCGGGAGCAGGTCCGGCTGCGCCAGGGAGAACAACGATGAGCCGGCGGCTCGCCTGGCTGCTCGCGCGCCGGAGCCTTCCCGCGAGCGGCTTCGACCCCTGGTGCGCGGCGGGGCTGTGGGCCAGCGGGCTGGTCGGCGCGGCGGCGGCTGCCGCCTTGCTGTTCGGGAGCTTCGGCCTGCCGCTGGCGTCGGTCGCCTGGCTGACGCTGCTGTTGCTGGTCGCGCCGACCGGCGGAACCGCCCTCGACGCTCTGCTTCGCCGGAACGGCTGGGAGGGGCTGAGCTTCCGGAG
>JACNJP010000247.1 GCA_014382465.1 Planctomycetota bacterium | reverse complement strand
CCACGGGCGGATGCCGCTGCCGAGGTTCCCAGGCGGGTTCGCGAGCGCCGCCTCGACGGTGTCCTGGGCGAGGTCGTCGGCCGTCGCCGGGTCGCGGACCAGGGAGCGGGCCAGGCGGTTGAGCCAGCCCAGCTCGGCGATCAGGTCCGATTCGGAGAGCGCGTTCATCGGTGAAGATCCCATTTCACCCTGGAATCTCCGCCGAGGGGTCGGGGGGGCCAAGAAAACTGCCGCGCCGGTTTATCCCCGCGCCCACTCCATGATCCGCAGCATGATCGCCTCGACCTGCAGCGCCAGGGGTTCGGCGCCCTCGACGCCGAACCTGCCGAGCATGGCGGGGGGGGGGCGGACCGTCGACAGCAAGTTCTTCCCGTCGCGTTCGAAGGCCGAGACGCGGCGAGGCAGAACGGCGTGGATCCCGGGCTCCCTGGTCCCCAGAATGCGTGCCGAAGACGGCAGACCAGGGCCTCCAGAGAACCCATTATGAGACACAACTCATTTAAAAATAAGGCTTTAGGTAATCATCTGGCCCGAACCCATTTGACCAGCAAGTGAACACTTGCTAGTCTCCGGACCGTGAGCTCCCGAACTCGCCTACCCACCGCAGAGCGGCAACGGCAGATCGCCGAGGCCGCCCTTCGGATCATCGCCACGCGGGGCGTGCGGCAGTTGACCGCCGTTGCCTTGGCGGCCGAGGTCGGGATCGCCGACGGCACGATCTTCCGCCACTTCAAGAGCATGGAGGAGGTCGTCGAAGCTGCGATCGACCGCTTCGAGACCGCTCTCGCCAGCACCTTCCCGCCGGAAGAGGGAGAAGCCCTCGACCGGCTCGGCGCTTTCCTCGTGAATCGATTGAAGCTCGTCCGCCAGAAGCCGGAGTTGATGATGCTGGTCTTCAGCGGTCGGCTGGCCGAAGCCGGCGGCGAAGCCGGGGCGGTTCGCGTCGGCAAGATCGTCGCGCGCTCGGTGCACTTCCTTCGGGACTGCCTCGCCGAGGCTCAGCGCCGCGGAGAGGTGTCCCAGGACACTCCCGTCATGCTCCTGGTGTGGATGGTGATCGGGGTGATTCGCGGGGCCTCCGGTGGAGGCCACGGCACCCCGGTCGATACCGGCCTCGGCAGTGAGCAGCCCGAAACCGTCCGCCGCGAACTGGAGCGCTTCCTGCGCCGCTCCGGCCGGCCGTGAGTCCTCCGCCGCCTCCCCCTCGCCTCCTCAGCCGACCCGACTCATGAGACCCCGCTTCCCGCGACTCTCCCGGAAACTCCTCCTCCTTCCGCCGCTGCTCGGCGGCGCCGCGCTGCTGGTGGTCCTGGTCCAGTCGCGGACCGGCTCACCCCAGGAGATCGCTGCGGAGCGTTCACTGGCGGTGCGCGTGTTGCCAGCGCCGGCCGTCGACCTGGTGCCGCGCGCGGTCGGCTTCGGCACCGTCAGGCCGACCCTCAGCTGGCAGGCGGTTGCCGAGGTCCCAGGCCTCGTCATGGAGGCCCACCCTCTCTACACCGAAGGCTCGATCGTTCCGCAGGGCACCGAGCTGCTCCGCATCGATCCGGTGGACTTCGAGCTCGCCGTCGAGGAAGCCGGGAGCCGGGCCGAGGAGCTGCGCGCCCAGCTCGAGGAGCTCGTCCTGCAGGAGATCAACGACCAGGATTCCCGGCAGATCGAGGAGCGGTCACTCGCCCTGGCGGAGTCGGACCTGGCCCGGAACCGGGAGCTGGCGGCGGTCCATTCGGTCTCGCAGGCGGTCGTCGACGAGGCCGAGCGCCGCGTGCTGGCCCAGCGGACCCTGGTCCAACGGCTGCGCAACGCGCTGCGGCTGCAGCCGGCTCGCGTGCGCGCCTTGGAGGCCCGGCTCGCCAGCCAGGAGTCCCTGATCCGGGCCGCGAACCGGGATCTCGAGCGGACCCGGATCGTCGCGCCGGCCGACCTGCGGCTGACGCAGGTCTCGGTCCAGGCCGGCAGCTACGTGGGCCGGGGCCAGACCCTGGCCACCGGCGACGCCATCGTCAGCGTGGAGGTCCCGGCACAGTTCCAGATCGATCGCGTCCGGCGCCTGCTGCCGCCTGGGCAACCGATCGTCGGCGCAGGCAGCGGTCTGCCCGCGGAGCTCGACGTCGCCGCCGTCGTCCGCCTGCGGGACGCCGACTTCGTGGTGGAGTGGGAGGCGCGCTTGGCCCGCGTCGGCGCCAGCCTGGATCCGCGGACGCGCACCGTGAGCTTCATCGTCCAGGTGGACCAGCCCTATGCCCAGGCCCGGTCCGGCACGCGGCCGCCCCTGATGCGGGACATGTTCGTGGAGGTCGAGCTGCGCGGCGCCGCGCTGCCCGGGAAGATCGTCCTGCCACGCTCGGCGCTCCGCGGCGACCGCGTGTGGGTCGTGGACGGGGAGAGCCGGATGCGTTCGCGCCCGGTCGAGGTGGCCTTCGCCCAGGGCGACCTGGTCGCGGTCTCCGGCGGCGTCGCCGCGGGCGAGCTGGTGATCGTCTCGGATCCGGTCTCGGTCTTCGACGGGAGCCTGGTCGCGCCCGAGGTGGATGAGGAGCTGCTGGAGGCGCTCCTGTCGGAAGCCCGTGGGAGCGGGCCAGGGCGGTGATCCGCTTCTTCGCCGCCCACCCGACCGCGGCCAACCTGCTGCTGCTGATCCTGCTGGCGATGGGGGCGCTGTCGGTCTCCCAGCTCCAGCGGGAGACCTTCCCCGACTACGCGGCCAAGGAGCTCGAGGTCTCGGTGGTCTATCCCGGCGCCGCCCCGGCGGACGTCGAGGAAGCCGTGTGCCTGCGGATCGAAGACGCCCTGGACGGCGTGACCGACGTCGAGGAGGTCCGGTCCGAGGCCCGCAACGGCCTGGGCCGGGTCACCATCGAGATGCGCGAGGGCGGGGATTTCCGCACCTTCAGCGACGAGGTCCGGACCGAGGTGGACGCCATCGACGACTTCCCCGCGGCCGCCGAAGCGGCCGTGGTGCGTGAGCTGCACCGGACTGATCCGGTGATCTCCATCGCCGTCACCGCCGCCGGCCCGCCGGCCGACCTCAAGAGCTACTGCGAGGACCTGAAGCAGCGGCTGCGGCGCGACGCGGGCGTCTCGCTGGTGGAGGTCGAGGGCTTCTCGGACCGCCAGATCCGGGTCGAGCTCTCGCAGCACGCTTTGCGCCAGCACGGTCTGGGCATCGACGACGTGGCGCGGGCGATCGCCCGGCAGAGCCTCGACCTCCCCGCCGGCGTCCTCCAGACCGGCGAGCGGGACCTGAGCCTGCGCTTCACCGACCAGCGCCGGACGCCGGACGAGGTGGCGGCGCTGGTGGTCCTGGCGGGCGGCGGCGGGGCGGAGATCCGCCTCGGGGACATCGCCACGGTCAGCGACCGCTTCGAACTCGACGAGGACAAGATCCTGTTCCAGGGGAAGCGCGCCGGATTGCTGAAGATCAGCAAGACGAAGTCCGAGGACAGCCTGGAGGTGAACGACAGGGTGCGGGCCTTCCTGGCGGAGGAGCGGGCGCGGAGCCCGCGGGGAGTCGAGCTGACCCTGACCGAGGACCTCACCTCGATCGTGCGGGACCGCCTGGAGATGCTGGTGGTCAACGGCATCCAGGGGCTGGCGCTGGTGTTCCTGGTGATGTGGCTGTTCTTCAGCTTCCGCTACTCCTTCTGGGTGGCGATGGGGCTCCCGGTCGCCTTCCTCGGCGCGCTGTTCTTCCTGCCGCCGTTCGGCCAGTCGATCAACATGATCTCGATGGTGGCGCTGCTGCTGGCCATCGGCCTGCTGATGGACGACGCGATCGTCATCGCCGAGAACATCGCCCGGCACCTGCGCCTGGGGAAGCGGCCGCTCGAGGCGGCGGTCGCCGGCACCGGCGAGGTGAAGTGGGGGGTGCTGTCCTCCTTCCTCACCACGGTGGCCGTCTTCGGGCCGCTCAGCTTCCTCCAAGGAGATATCGGCAAGGTCCTCCGGCCGGTCCCCATCGTGCTCATCTTCGTGCTCGGGGTCAGCCTGATCGAGGCCTTCTTCATCCTGCCGCACCACCTGGCGCACTCCCTCCAGCGGGCGCGCCGGGACCGTCCCGGCCGCTTCCGGCGCCGCTTCGACGCCGGCCTGGCCTGGGTGCGGGAGAGGCTGCTGGGGTCGGCGGTGGACTGGATCTTCCGCTGGCGCTACCTCGTGGCCGGGATCCTGGCGGGCCTGCTCCTGCTCACCGCCGGCATGGTCGCGGGCGGCCGGGTGAAGTTCCAGGCCTTCCCCGACATCGACGGCGACGTCATCGTGGCGCGGGCGCTGCTCCCCCAAGGCACGCCGCTGGCGACCGCCGAGGCGGTGGCGGCCCGCCTCACCGGTGCCTTGTAGCGGATCGACGCCGAGCTCGCTCCGCGGCAGCCGGGCGGCGCCGAGCTGGTGCGGTCGGTCAGCGTCCAGTTCAACCGCAACGTCGACGCCTACGAGACCGGCCCGCACGTCCTGACCGTTTCGGCCGACCTGCTCTCGGCGGAGGTCCGGGACGCGACCATCGACGAGCTCCTGATGCGCTGGCGCCAGGAGACCGGCTCGATCCCCGACCTCGTCGGCATCCGCTTCGCCGAGCCGGCCTTCGGCCCGGCCGGCTGGCCGATCTACATCCGGCTCCAAGGCGAGGACTTGGCCGAGCTGAAGTCCGCTTCGCTCGAGCTGCAGGCCTGGCTGCACCGCTTCCCCGGGGTCCTCGACCTGAGCGACGACCTCCGGCCCGGCCAGCCCGAGATCCGCATGCGGGTGGAGCCCGGCGCCGCGGTCCTGGGCTTCGACGCCCGCGGCATCGCCGACCAGGTGCGGGCGGCCTTCCACGGCCAGGAAGCCGCGGTGATCCAGGTCGGCGTCGAGGAATTCGAGATCAACGTGCGCCTGGCGGCGGAGGACCGCGACGGCTTCGCCGACCTCGACGGCTTCCACCTCACCACTCCCGCCGGTGACCTGGTGCCGCTGCAGTCGGTGGCGCGGCTCGAGCGCGCCCGGGGCTGGGCCCGCATCGCCCGCGTCGACGGCCAGCGGACCGTCTCGATCCAGGCGGACGTGAACACGGGCACCAGCAACACCGCCGAGATCCTGGGGCAGCTCCAGCAGGAGTTCCTGCCCGGCTTCCTGCAGCGCCACCCCGGCCTGCGCGCCAGCTTGGAAGGCGAGATCAGCGAGGGCGGGGCGACGCGCACCTCGATGCTGCGCGGCATGGTCATCGGCCTGCTGGGGATCTTCGTGCTGCTCAGCTTCCAGTTCCGCAGCTACCTGGAGCCGCTCATCGTCATGGCGGTGATCCCCTTCGCCTTGATCGGGGTGGTCTGGGGCCACCTGGCGATGGGTTTGAACCTCTCCATGCCGAACATGCTCGGCCTGGTCTCGCTCGCCGGGATCGTGGTGAATGACTCCATCCTGCTGGTGGTCTTCGTCAAGAACCGCCGGCGGGAAGGGATGCCGGTTCAGGAAGCCGCCGCCGGCGCCAGCCGCGACCGGTTCCGCGCCGTGCTGCTGACCTCGCTGACGACCATCGCCGGCCTGGTCCCGCTGCTGCTGGAGAAGAGCCTGCAGGCGCAGATCCTGATCCCGTTGGCGACCAGCATCGTCTTCGGCCTGCTCGCCTCGACGGCGATGGTCCTGCTGGCCCTGCCGGCCTTCTACGGCATCCTCGACGACCTGCGCCTGGTGCGCCTGCCGGAGGAAGCGGCCGACCCGGCGCTCAGCTCCGCGCCTTCTCCATGATCCGCAGCATCGTCGCCTCGATCTGCAGGGCCATCGGCTCGGCGCCCTCGACGCCGAACATGCCGAGCATGGCGGTGGGGCGGATCGTCGACAGCCAGTTCTTGCCGTCGCGCTCGAACACCGAGACGCGGCAGGGCAGGGCGGCGCTGATCTCCGGCTCGAGCCCGATCACCTCCTTGGCGATCTGCGGCTGGCACATCTCGACGATGCGCACCTGGCGCTCCATCGTGATGCCCTTCTTGGCCATGGTGGCGTTCATGTCGTGGAAGCCGACGACGCCGAACTTCTCGCTGACGGCCGCTTTCTCCAAGGCGGCGACCGCTTCGTCGATGCCCAAGCTGGTCTCCACGGTGACGATGACGCTGTCGGTGCTGGTGTGATCCATGGCGCCGTGATTCTACCGCGCCATCGAGGGCGCGTGGCGCCGCGGCACGCTCGGCAGGCGGGCGTTGCCTGCGCCCCGGAAACGGTCCAGAATGGCGGCACCATGATCGAAGAACGAGACGGTTGGTTCGTGAAGAACGTCGCGGAGGCCGACTGGAAGCACTTCGAGGCCTTCGGCAAGGCCTGCGGCTTCGACGCCGGCGACCCATTCCCGCAGACCGGCATCCACCTGTTCCTGCTCGAGCCGGGCAAGCCCAACTGCCGCTACCACCGTGAGGAGGCGCAGGAGGACTTCCTGGTCCTGTCCGGCCGCTGCAAGCTGCTGGTCAACGGCGAGGCGCGCGCGCTGCGGACCTGGGACTTCGTGCACTGCCCGGCCGGGACCAGCCACGTCTTCGTGGGGGACGGCGACGGCCCCTGCGCCCTGCTGGCGATCGGTCACCGGCCCGGCGAGGGCCAGCAGCAGCTCTACTACCCTGAGAACGAGCTGGCCCGCCGCTACGGCGCCGAGGCGCCCGAGCCGACGCCCGACCCGCGCGTCGCCTACGCCGACGTGGCGCCACGGGAGAAGTGCGCGGCGCCGCCCTGGCCGCCGGCCTGAGCGAGCCCGGTTCCCAGCTCCTTGCCTGGCAAGGCCTTTAACTCGTCAAATATGGCGAAATAACTAAATTTGGTCTAAGTATTCGTCAAATATGACGATAATTATGGGCGAACCTCCTTTCCCTGTGCCAGGAGGCCAGACATGAAGATCAACGGCCAACTCAGCGAATCCGCCGTCTTGCTAGAGCTCGGCCGGCGCCTCGCTTCGCGCCGCCTGGAACGCGGCTGGTCGCAGGCCGAGGTGGCCGACCGCGCCGGGGTCTCCAAGCGCACGCTCGAGCGGATCGAAGCCGGCGCTTCGTCGCAGATCGGCAACTGGATCCGGGTGCTGCGCGCGCTCGACCTGGTGGACATCCTGGAGCAGCTGCTGCCCGAGCTCGGCCCGCGGCCGATGGAGCTGCTGAAGCAGCGCCGGAAGCGGCGCCAGCGGGCCTCGCCGAAGCGGGAGGCCCGCGGCGGGCCCTGGGCCTGGGGTGAGGACGCATGAGCACGCTGGCCGAGGTGCGGCTGTGGGGGACCACCATCGGCGCGGTCCTGCTGGAGGACGGCGGGCCCTGCGCCACCTTCGAATACGCCGACGGCTTCCTCGCCAGCCGGATCCAGGTCGCGCCGCTCACCATGCCGCTGGGCCCCGGCCGGTTCCAGTTCACCGGGATGAACCGCGCCACCTTCCACGGTCTGCCGGGCCTGCTGGCGGATTCCTTGCCGGACCGCTTCGGCAACGCCCTGATCGACGCTTGGCTCGAGAGCCAGGGGCGGGCGCCGGCCAGCTTCAACGCCGTCGAGCGCTTGGCTTACGTCGGCAGGCGCGGCATGGGCGCGCTGGAGTTCGAGCCGGCGACCGGCCCGCAAGCCCGCGCGGCCGAGACCCTCGAAGTGGCGGCGATGGTGGAGCTGGCGTCGGCGATCCTCTCCCAGCGCGCCGATCTCGCGGGCTACCTGAGCGAGGACTCCCGCGCCGGCACCCTGAAGGAGATCCTGCAGGTCGGCACCTCGGCCGGCGGCGCCCGCGCCAAGGCGGTGATCGCCTGGAATCCGGCGACCCAGGAGCTGCGCTCCGGCCAGGTCCCCGCCGACCCCGGCTTCGAGCACTGGCTGCTCAAGTTCGACGGCGTGTCCGGCAACCGCGACCAGGAGCTCGAGGATCCGCAGGGCTACGGCCGGATCGAATACGCCTACCACCGGATGGCGGCGGACGCCGGCGTCGACATGCGCCCCTGCCGGCTGCTGCACGAGAACGGCCGCAGCCACTTCATGACCCGCCGCTTCGACCGCGCCGAGGGCGGCGGCAAGCTGCACATGCAGACGCTCGGCGCGCTCGCCCACTTCGACTTCCACGACGCAGGCGCCCACGCCTACGAGCAGGCATTCCGGGTGGTACGGCAGCTCGAACTCCCGCCCGCCGATCTCGAGCAGCTCTTCCTGCGGATGGTCTTCAACGTCGTCGCGCGCAACCAGGACGACCACGTCAAGAACATCGCCTTCCTGATGGACAAGCGCGGCACCTGGTCGTTGGCGCCGGCCTACGACGTGATCTACAGCTACCAGCCGGCCGGCGCCTGGACCGGCAGCCACCAGATGAGCCTGAACGGCAAGCGCGACGGCTTCGTGCCCGAGGACTTCGTCGCCTGCGGCAGGACGGCCGGCCTGAAGCGCGGGCGCGCCGCGGCGATGCTGGAGGAGGTCACGGCCGTGGTGGCGCGCTGGCCGGACTACGCCGAGGAGGCCGGGGTGCGGGCCGAGCAGCGGGAGAAGATCCGGCGGACGCTGCGGCTCGACCTCGCCTGAGTCGGTCGCGGCTCGGGGGCGGTCCGGCCGCGTCCGGCCGCCTCACCAGGCGGTGTAGCCGCCGTCGACGCTCAGGTCGACGCCGGTGATCCAGCGCGAGTCGTCCGAGCACAGGAACCAGATCGCCGCCGCGGCGTCCTCGGGCTCGCCCAGGCCCGGCGGGGGCTGGGCCCCCGGCTCCGCCGGCCCGGGCTCACCCGGCGCGGGGAGGGGGTGGCGGTGGATGGCGGTGACGATGAAGCCTGGGCGGCCCGCGTTGGCGCGCACGCCGTGGGGGGCGTAGTCCACCGCCAGGTTGCGGGTGTAGCCGATCACCCCGGCCTTGCTGGTGCCGTAGCTGCCGCGCTGGGCCATGCCCACCTGCCCGGCGATCGAGGCGATGGTGACGATCGCGCCGGCGCCCGCCGCCACCATGTGGGGCAGCACCGCGGTGCACGAGCGGTGCACGCCGGTCAGGTTGATGCGCAGGGTCTCGTCCCAGTCCTCGTCGCTGGTCTCGAGCGCCGCGTGACGGGCGTAGGCGATGCCGGCGTTGGCCACCAGGGCGTCGAGGCGGCCGCGCGCCTCGACCACGCTGTCCGCCAGCGCCGCCATGGCGCCGGCCTCGGCCACGTCCAGCGCGGCCGTCTGGCAGCCGCCGCCGGCCGCCCGCGCCTGCGCGTCGGCCGCGATCGCGGCGGCGGTCTCCTCGACCTTCTCGCGGCGCCGGCCGATCGCCACCACCCGCCAGCCCTCGCGGGCGAAGCGCAGGGCGCTGGCGCGGCCGATGCCGCTGCCGGCGCCGGTGATCAGGACGACTCTCTGCTCGGACATGCTCACTCCCGGGAAGGACCCCGCGCCTCGGTGGGCGGATCAGCGCGACACCGGCAGCGCGAAGCGCCAGCTCACGCCCAATTGGGCCGTGTAGGCGTTGAATTCGCCGGCGACCGCGTCGGTGTAGCCCAGCGTCAGTTCGAGCGCGGCGCTCGGCGACAGCACCCAGCCCAGGCCGGCGCGGCCGTTCCAAAGCAGGCCGTCGCCGACCGCCACGCCGCCGCCGCCGCCGGCGCCGAGCGAGAAGCCGAGGATTCCCTCGGTGCCGGGCAGCCGCTCGAAGCCGTGCCGCAGCCGCAGGCCGAGCCAGCCCTCGGCGTAGCCGCCGACG
This sequence comes from Planctomycetota bacterium, assembly GCA_014382465.1. Classification (GTDB taxonomy): domain Bacteria; phylum Planctomycetota; class UBA1135; order UBA1135; family UBA1135; genus J029. Next base: position 3,124 of record JACNJP010000247.1, on the reverse strand, counting down.
TCGCCGGAGTAGGCGCCGAAGGCCTCGCCGGTGAAGTCCAGGTCCCAGGCCAGCGGGTAGGCCACGCCCAGGCCCAGCTCGTGCACGGTATCCATGCCGCCGCCGTTCTTGAGCTCGGTGCCGGCGGTCGGGAAGTAGATCCGCTCCTTGACCTCGAGCTGCCACAGCGACAGCGGGGTGCCGTCGGGCACGCGCAGGCCGGGGATGCCGGGCGAGTAGCTCGGCGTCGAGGTGCTGAAGCCGATCTCGGCCAGGATGCTGGTGGCGTCGAAGGTGCCGTTCAGCGAGTAGAGGCGGCCGGCGTGGACCGCCAGGCTGGTGGTCGGGTTGAAGTTGGCGCGCAGGCCGAGGGTCGGCAGGGCCAGGAAGCCGCCGCCGGTGTCGACCCCGCCGCCGCCGCCGGCGCCCAGCCGCACCGCCCCCTCGAGGTCGACGCCGAGCCCCAGCGGCAGCGCGTAGCCGACGCCGCCGAGGAGCTGGGCGTAGCCGTCGACGTCGCCGGTGAGGGCGCCGTGGGCCGAGACGGTGACGAAGAAGTTCTGGTCGAGGAACCAGTCGCCGCGGACGCCGATCAGGCCGATGTCGGCGGTGATCTTGCTGCCGTCGGTGCGCCGCGCCTGGTTGAAGGGCTGGTGGCTCAGCCCCGACAGCCCGACCCGCAGCCGGTTCGGGTCGGGGGCCTCGGTGGCCGGGTAGGCGCGCACGGCCTCGATGTCGTTGCGGGCGATCCACGGCCGTCCTTTCCAGCTCAGGCCGACCGCGACCTCCTGGCCGTCGATGTCGCCGTCGGGGAAGTGGATGTTGGCGGCCTCCACCCGCAGGCCGAGGCGGTCGCTGGCGGCGTACTCGAGGCCGATCGACTCGCGCAGCATCAGCCCGCTGCCCTGGGGGGCGCCGCCGCCGCCGCCGGCGCCGAAGAAGGCGTTGGCGTCGAACTCGATGCCATCGCCCAAGGGGTGGCGCCAGCCGAGGCCGAAGCCGCCGGTGAACAGGCCGCCGCGGCCGCCGGCGGCGGCGCCGTAGCCGCCGACGTGGGCGTAGAGGCCGGGCACCGCGTCCCAGATGTCCAGCAGATCGAAGTGGATCCCGAACAGCCCCAGGTTCTCCCGGTCGTGGATCTTGGTGCCCTCGTAGGTCATCCGCACCCGCACCGGCACCGGGTCGGCCACCCACTCCCGGTTCGAGGGCAGGCTGCCCGGGTGGCCAGGGTCGCGCGCCGGGCCGCCGGCGACGTCGCCGAGCCCGCTCGGGTCCTGGGCAGGGGCGGCCGCCGCCAGCAGCGGCAGCGCGACCAGGGGCAGCAGGCGGGCCAGCGGGGACGGGGTCATCTGCGGAGCGAGGGCGGCGCCAGCACACCCCCGGGGGGAGTGTAGCGGCTGGCGGCCGCCGCGACCGCTCGGTCGAGGCCGCTGGCCGCGATCAGCCCTTGGTGACCGGGACGCCGAAGCGCCAGCTCAGGCCGCCCTGGAACGACCAGGCGTCGAAGTCGCCGTCGACCGCGGCGGTGCGGCCGAGGGTCAGGTCGAGGTCGACGGTGGGGCTCAAGGTGAAGCCGACGCCGCCGCGCATGTCCCACATGGCGCCGTCGCCGTTCGAGACGTTGCCGCCGCCGCCCATGCCCATGGCGCCGGCGAGGATCAGGTGCCACTGCGCCTGGCTCGGGTGGCCGGCGAAGTGGTGGCGGTAGCGGCCGCCCAGCCAGCCCTCGGCGTAGGCGTCCTCGGCGCCTTCGTAGGCGCCGAAGAACTGGGCCGTCAGCTCCATCTCGGTGGTCAGCGGGAAGGCCAGGCCGAGGCCGAGCTCGTGCATGGTCCCCATGTCGCGGCCGGTGTCGAGGCGCACGTCCTCGCGCGGGAAGTAGCTGCGGTGCATGACCTCGACCACCCACAGCGACAGCGAGGTCTGGTCGGGCAGCAGGACGCCGCGCACCCCGGGCTTGTAGTCCGGCAGGCCGGTGCTGAAGGCCAGGTCGAAGCCGATGCCGGTGGCGTCGAAGTCGCCGTCGACCGCCATCAGGCGCGACAGGGTGACGCCGCCGCTCACCTGCGGGTGGAAGTGGATGCGGCCGCCGATCCCCGGCTGGACCACCAGGCCGCCGCCGGTGTCGGCGCCGCCGCCGCCGGCGCCGCCGACCAGGAAGGTGCCCTCGATCGAGAAGCGCTCGTCGATCGGCATGGAGTAGCCGACGCCGGTCAGGACCTGGGCGTAGCCCTGGATGTCGCCGACCAGGGCGCCGCCGGCCGACAGCGCCAGGAACAGGTTGTCGTCGAGGAACAGGTCGGCGCGGCCGCCGACGAGGCTGATGTCGGCGTCGACCGACTTGCCGTTGGTGTACTTCGAGCTCGAATCCACCAGCAGGAAGGTGCCGCCGGCGCTGAAGCGCAGGCGCGTGACCTCCGGCTGGGCGGCGGCCGGGAAGACGCGCCCGGCGCGGACCTCGTTGCGCGCCACCCACGGCGCCATGGTCCAGGCGGCGCCGACGCCGAGCTGGAAGTCGCCCATCGTGCCGTTGGGGAAGTCGATGTTCGAGAACTCGAGCCGCAGGCCCAGGTTCTTGCTGACCTGGTACTGGCCGCCGAGGTGCTCGCGCAGCATCACGCCGGTGCCGTTGGGCACGCTGTGGCCTCCGCCGACGCCGACGAAGATGCCAGCATCGATCGAGACCGAGTCGCTGAAATGGTGATTGAGCCCGCCTTCCAGGCCGCCGGCGAGGAAGCCGCCGCGGTAGCCGTCCACCGCAGTGAAGCCGCCGAGGCCGAAGAAGATGCCCGGCCAGCCCTCGAGCGGCTCGAGGAAGTCCAGGTGCATGCCGAGCAGACCGAGATCCTCGGAGGGATCGATGGTGGTCTGCTCGAATCCGATCCGGAAGCGGACGGGAGTCGGATCGGCGACGCGGTCCTGGGTGTTCCAGGAGACGTGGACGGACTCTTGAGCTGCCGGCGGCGGGTCCTGGGCCACAGCGGGGGCCGCCAAGACCGACAGGAGACAAGGAAACCAGAGGTGGGCGGTGCAACGCATCATGAATGGGCGAGCGCGAAACGGTGGCTAAGTGTAACTGCCGCGAGGGGATAGCAGTCTGTGGATAAAGTCCTGGACTCGGAATTCGCCAGTTGAGAGAGTACGG
>JACNJP010000117.1 GCA_014382465.1 Planctomycetota bacterium | reverse complement strand
CGAAGACCTCCACCGCCGCTTCGACGCCAACCTGCGTTCCCCCGTCGCGAGCCTGCGCTTCCTCCAGGATCCGATAGCTCCGGACGTAGCCGTGGAAACCGGTCTGCACCTGCTCCTCCAGGTTCCGGCTGCTCTTGGCAGTGGTGCGGCTCTGGCGCATGCCATCCTGGATGTCCTCCACGAGGCGGCTCACCCGAGCCGCGGAGACCCTCTCGCCCTGGATCTGGACCCCGTTGGCTTGACGGACCGCTTCGGTGAGGGCAGCGAGGATCGCACTGTCGCGGTCGGCCCCGGTGCCAGACACCTGGAGGGTGATCACTTGTTGGGCGGAGGCTTGGCCGAGAAAGGCGAGCCCTGCGAGGAGGGGCGCGAGAAGGATCGGGGAGATGCGCATGGCTGGGTTACCAATCAATGGGGACGTCCTTCGAGGAGATCACGGTCTTGCCTCCGGCACGGCCTGGCTCCTTCCCGTCCCCGGCAGCGCGGAGGGGTAAGAAGGCATCTGCCGACCATGCCAGGGCGATTCCCATGACCGGGTGGCCACCAGCCGGGTGGGGCACCGGCCCCCACTCCCGGAGAACCACGACACCCTCAAGTTCGGCCTGGGCATGGACCTTGTAGGACCTCTCCATTTCGCGCCGGAGTAGCCGGTCGGTGACGAAGGTCTCCCGGCCCTTGGGAAAAAGGACCCGGCTCCGCCCGCTCTGGGCGCCGGCGCTGTCGGAAGATCGAAGCTCGCCGACTGCGGAGACGAATGCCGCGAGTTCGGCTTGAGCACGGTTGCGAGCTAGATCGCGGGAATCGGCAGTCGCGAATCCTCGCTCTTCGGCGTCCTCCGTGCCGTCGAGCAGGACGCCGGCCTGCCCATAGGCGATCAGGCAGCGACCACCGTCGGGGCCACGGACCAGCCGGAGCCCGAATTCAGGGATCATGCCAGGTTCGTCCTCCGGAAGATACTCCGCCAGCTCCCGACCGGGCTCCTGAGCTGCTGCGCCCGGTGCCCACCCACCGCCGAAGGCATCCGCCAGCGAGCGATTCTCGGGTCGGAAGAGGACGAGGACACAGACACCGTATGCGGAACGGTCGCCAGGGCTGCCTTCGATGGTCTTGATCACCTGCAGCCCTTGGAGGTCCTGCACGGCCTGCTGCACGAAACGCTCCTGGACCGTGCGTTGATAGAGCTGGCGGAGGGCGAGCGGAGATTCCGCTTGCTGAATATCGATCTCCGACACCCCTGCCTCTCGCAGCTTCGCGTCCAATTCGGCGAGTTCGAGTTGCTTGGCCTTGTCGGCGATCAGCTGGTCGATGTCCACAACGGGCACCTGACCTGCAACTGCCCCGGAAGCCGGGTTCCGCTGGCTTCCCGATTCCCACTCGGTAAATTGGCGCACGCCAAGGAAACGGACGTATTCCATCTTGGCCTCGATCGAAGCCTCCTGGTAGGCGAACCACCGTCCCTCCGCGAACTCTCCGGACTCCGGCCCAAACATAACCGTACCGTCTCCGAGCCCGATCCAGACCTCTCCGTCGCCGCGGGTCTGGCGGCCGAGTGTCAGCCCCTGGTCCTCGAGCCAAGTCGTGGCAAGACGGACCAAATGCGCCCTAGTGTCGACAGGAACCGTCTGGGAAGGCTGCGGATCCTGGAGGATGAAGAGGAGGGTTGCGCTGATGAGCATGTGAACCTGGGGCAGGATTGTTGGAAGGTTCAACCGCCGATCAGACCGCGGGTGCGGCGCTTGCCGATCGGGGCTTCGTCCTCCCAGAGGGCAAGGCCGGTGCGAAGATCGGTCAAGGTCAGCTTGAAGATGGCAACCGACTCCTTGGTTCGGCCCTCCTCGGCGCTCATCGTGATGATGGAACCGCTCAAGGAAACGTCCGGGAGGATCGCCTTCCCGTAATCGCGCTCCTCGAACATCTCGGACTCCTTCAAGCCTCGGGCTTCCCGAGTCGAGGAGTCTTCTACCTCGGCGCCGCCGAAGCGAACTGCGGTGGTGGTGAGCACCTTGCCCGTCTTGTTCAAGGCAATTCGGAACTTGTCCGTCAAGACCTTCGACTTGAGCTGTGTAGAAGGCGTGTAGTTGTCGATACTCTCGAGCGCCAGGACGGTCTTGCCATCTGGCGTGTGGGAGAGGCTATTCAGGTCGAGTGTGCCCGACTGCAGCAGGGACTGGACCAGGATCCCGGCGGCCTCCTCGAAGTCGAGGTAGCTGATACTGTCCACGGTCCGGATGCCACCTGACGACGGATCGTAGGCGGCGGTGGTGCTGCCGCAGGCCGGAAGGACAAGGGCGAAAATGGTGAGGAGGGAGAGGAAGCGGTCCATTGCTTGGGATCAGGGGGCGAGGAGGAGGATGCGGACCCGGTGGGATTCGGGAGTAGGAGCCAGGTTGCTGATCTCTTTCGCTGCACCGGGCTCCAGGTGAACGAGGCGGGTGCCGGAAGCCGGACTGCGAAGTTCGAGACCGGAGCGGCTGAGCCATTCGAACCGGACCAGGAAATTTAGGCCGGCTGGACCGTTGTTCCGGACGAGCAGGGCACAACTCGGAAAACGATCATTATAAATAAAATGCCCAACCTCGGCCAATAGTCCGGCCCGAATGAGGAACT
>JACNJP010000008.1 GCA_014382465.1 Planctomycetota bacterium | reverse complement strand
GAGGGTTAGGGAGGGCCTCATGGTGTATGCGGGCGGAGCGGGTCGGCTCAGCGGTGGCACAGGGTGCACGCCTGGCCGTTGTCGAAGTGATCGAGCGGAGTATGGCAGGAACGGCAGTCGGCGCTCGAGCCGGGGTGCGAACCTCCCGGGATCGAGGTCGCCAGTCGGTGGCTGGGCGTCCCGCGGTGGCAGGCGGTGCAACCGGTCTCGGGGCCGAGCGGGATGTGGCAGCTGGCGCAGTGAACGCTCGTGCCGCCGCCCCAGATCCCGCCGTGGGTGACCGGGGTGGCGGTCTGGTGACAGCGCACGCAGGAGTCTTCCTTGTGGCAGGTGTCGCAGCGGTCGCGCTCCATCGAGGCCGAGAAGCCGTGGCCGCGCAGGCGCCAGGCCTCGCTGTGGTCCAGCGGAGGGGTCTTCGCGTGGCAGCTGTCGCAGGAGGACTCGGTGTGGCACAGCGAGCAGTCCTGCGCCGGAGCGCCCCCCCAGGAGACCGAGTCGGCGCCGAAGGCGCCGTGGGCGCGCTGCCAGTTCAAGCCGGCGTGGCTGCCGGGCATGGTGCGCTGATCCAGCCCCTCGTGGCAGCCGAGGCAGCCGCCGACCTCGACGCTGGCCGCCTCGTGGCAGCCCAGGCACTCGGACATGCCGACCTTCCAGTCGCGGTCGACCTCGTCGCTCTCGGCGACGTCCTCGTGGCACGAGTCGCAGGAGGCGCCGGCGTCGGCGTGGATCGCGTGGGAGAAGGCGGTCGCCACGGCGGGCGCCGTGACGGAGGTCCAGGTGGCCTCCGAATCCCCTTCCAGGATGAAGCCGGCGGGCTGCGCCGAGAGGGCGAGGTCGGGGTCGACCTCGCTGTCGTGGCAGCCGTAGCAGGTCTCCAGGTCAGGCATCCCAGCCCTCACCTGGTCCTCGGCGCCCTCGTGGCAGTCGGTGCACTCCATGCCGCCTTCGCCGGCGTGCGGGAGGTGCGGGAAGATCCCCGCGCGGCCCGGCACCAGCGGCCCCGAGCCGGGGCCGATCAAGGAGCAGGCGGCGACCAGCGCGGCCGTGGAGAGGGTCGACAGGGCTCGGTGGGCTCGGCTACTCATCTCTCAGAACTCCAGCGCCACGGCGGCTTCGATCAGGGTGTCTGTGCCGAACTGGGATCGGTCCCGTGCCAGCCGGAAGCGCAGACTGGTCTGATCGCCGATCCGGTGGCGCAGGCGGAAATAGTACTGCCGGTCGTCGAGGTACTCCCGGCCCGTATAGGTGTCGAAGCGGTACTTGCTGAAGTCGGTGCCCACCTCGTAGTGGGACTCCTCGTCGGGGACCCAGGCGAAGAACAGGCCGCCGGCGACGATGCGGGCGCCGTCGGAATCCCAGAGATCGCCCCGAAGGCCGGTGCGGAGCTCCTCGATCGGGAACTGGTCGAGGCTGAGCAGGGCGAACCACCTGCCGTACTCGCGGTCGTAGACGCCTTCGTCCTCGGCGTCGTCCAGCCAGCGGCCGCTGTAACCCACGCCCAGGTCGGTGTTGGAGCTGAGCTCCTTGTGCAATTCGGCGGATCCGCTCCAGTAGGGGGCCACGTCGCCGACCACGGCGGCGAAGGGCGACAGGTCCGTGACCACGACCTCGCCGTAGTCGCTCTGGTGCTGGAGGTGGACCCGGGTCCACCAACCGCCCTCCGGGAAGCTCCACAAGACGCTGAGCTGCTGGCGCCGCTCCTCATTGCCGATCCAGGAGGAGGAGCCGCGCACCATGGTGCGGGTGTCGTAGGCCCAGTGGGCGGTCAACAAGGTCAGGTTATTGTTGATGACCTGATCCCGGTCCCCTGCCGGCGCGCGGTCGCGGAACACGATCTCGTCCAGGCCGAGGTGCAGCTTCTGGCTGGCGGCCCAGCGCAGGCCGACCCCTCCGAGGTAGTCGCCGGTCCGGTCCGACTCGTAGAAGCGCACGGGCGAGCCGGCGTAGAGCACGCCGGTGAGCGGCCCGCTGAAGGCCGCGTCGAGGCGCGCGCCGTCGAAGTAGAGCGCGTCCTCGCGGTGGATCTCCTGGCGCCCGACGCGCAGTTTGAGGTCGTCCGCCAGCGCGGAGGTCTCGGCCCAAGCGGCGTAGACGAAGCCGTGGGTGCGGGAATTCCGGGTGTCCCCGAGGCCGTAGAAGGCCTCCGAAGGGTCCTCGAGACCGTCCAGATCGGCGGTGAGGACGCCGTCGAAGAGGAAGCGGAAGGTCTCGGCGCCGTCCGCGTCCCGCAAGGAGCCGTCGAGGTAGCCGGTGACCAGGGCATCGGTGTCGGTCTCGGCCAGGCGCTCCTGCTTGCGGTAGCGGAAATTGGCGTCGATCCGGCCGCGCAGGTCCCAGACGGACCCAGCGGACGGGAGGTCGGTGCTGGGCCCACCTCCCGCAGCCCCGGGATCGGGCTCCTGGGCCGCGAGGGCCGTGCGCAGCGCGCCGGGGGCGGTGTCGAGCAGGCGCGCCTTCGCATCGGCGGTCTGCGTGCGCCGCCACGCCGCGAGATGACCGACGTCGGTGTCGAGGAGCAGGGCGGTGCGCGGCTCGTCGTCCAGTTCGAGGAGCATCTCGCCGGCGAGCGCGCCTCCGGTCCACGCCGGCCGACCGCCGGTGGGGCGGT
>JACNJP010000009.1 GCA_014382465.1 Planctomycetota bacterium | reverse complement strand
GTTAAACAGATCCTGGAAGAGTTCTCGGGGGTGAATGACAAAGACCACTGGTGAGTCCTCAGGCCTGGTCCCGCGGAATGGGGCGGTTTCCCGATCGTCATCCGGCAGTCATCTGGCCAAGCCGTCCCCTGGCGCCTTGTCAGGTCATCCCCGGGGAGTAGGATTGAGTCCTGGCCCCACGGGATCAGCGAAGATGAAGAACATGTTTAACCCGCCGCCGCAACGGACGGCGAAGCGCCGCCGCTGAGCGGCAATCCGTTGGACGGAGTAGGCGATGATCACCGGGACGAACTTCAGTCCAGCGAAGGCATTTCTCAATGCGGCCCGGGACATGCTGGTTGGGGCGGCTGACAACGACTATGGAATTGCTTTCCGCCACCTTGACGCCAACGCCGACGGCACGCGCTGGACGAAGACCTCCTTCCTTGCGGCTGTAGCTAACGCCCAACCCGGTGAGGTCACAACTCCCCTTGGGCATTCCAAGTCCGCGAAGCCATCTGTGGATGCCGTGGTCAAGGACACAGAGTACCTGGTCAAGCACCGCATCCCGCTGGACGGGCGTTGGTCAGGCGCTTCCCTTGTCCTGCGGTTCACCCGAAAGGGGACGAGTGGGTATTTCCACATGCGGCTTGAGGGAATCGAACGACTATGACAAACCCGTCCAACACTTATGAGGCCCAAACTGTCAAGCGCCGATAATCCTCCCTCTTGACCGCCCTTCCGGGCGGTCATCTTTGCTTCCATCAGCTCTCGCGTCTGCTTGCGTTTCGGCTTCGAGCGCAGAGAGACTCTGCACCAAACACTTATCGAGGCTCAGCTCCTGCACCGGGCAGGAGTGCGGCGGTGCCCACCGCGTCCCAGAAACGATTCCGTGCCCTGGTCCCGTCCCATTCAAGGCGTGCAGGATTCCGAGGAGACCTCGGTCCCAGTTAGCATCGGGCTCGGGCAGGGGCAGAGCTCGAGAGCCGCGGCAGCGGCTTCGACTTCAAGTGGAGAGGAGCGAGCGGTCCAATCAAGCGTGCGGGGTACGGGCAATGTCCGACCGCTCATCGACGGAGCGTGCATGCTGGCTCGGCCCAGGTGTCCCCAGTTAGACATTTGGCTCGCTCGCTCCCTCCAGGTCAGGCGGCTGCGTAGAAGCGCTTCGGGTCGAAAGGCTTCCTCCTGTGCAGCATGTGCCAGACGGCGCGACCGAGCTTGTGCGACAAGACGGCCAGCGCCTTCTTCTTCGGGTGCTTGCGCTCCAGCCGGGCCATGAGCTTCTTGCCTTCGGGATTGCGCGCCAGGAAGAGTACCGAGGCTTCGGAGAAGGCCCACTTCAAATGGACGTTTCCGATCTTCCCGCCTGACGGCCCATAGCTCTTGCCGGCCGACTCCTTGCGGGGCCGGATCAAGCGCGCGTAAGAAATGAAGTCCTGCACCCGCTCGAAGCGGGCGATGTCGTGGATCTCGTAGAGCAAGGTCAAGGTGAGGATCCTGCCCACGCCGGGGATGGAGCGCAGCAGGTGGTAGGCGAAGGAGTCGTGCTGCTTGGCCTGCCGAGCGAGGTAGAGCTCCAGCGTCCGGATCTGCTCGTCGAGGGTGCGGACGACCTCGAAGTCGACTTCGACGGATTTCCTGGCCGACGGATCGGTGAAGACCTCGGCCACCCCTTCTCGGTTTGCCTTGCAGATCAGCTTGCCGGCCGGCGCCGGCAGGCAGTACTGGTAGTGCGAATTCTGGATGTGGGCGAGCAGCTGACCGCGGATCCGGACCAGGTGCAGGCGGCGCCGGAGCAGATCGCGGGTCGAGCGCATCTCCGGCGGGTAGTCGTAGGCCATGGGGAGCATGCCAGACTGAAGCAGGCAGGCGATCTTGTAGGCGTCGACGCGGTCGTTTTTGACCTTGGCTCCGCCGATGGCCTTCATGTAGAGCGCGTGGCCGAGGACGAAGGTGATGCCCTCCTTTCGGCAGAGGTCGGCGAGCCAGTACCAGGTGAAGATGCACTCGACGCCGACGGCGAGGTCGTCGCGGTAGGGCTGGACGGCCCGGAGGAAGGCGGTCGGCGTGGCCGGCAGGTTTTTCAGCAGGACCGGCTCGCCGTCGCGGTCCAGAATGCAGAGGTACATGGTCCGGGTGTGGAGGTCGACGCCGCAGGTGAAGTTATGCTTGGCGCGGTAGAATCTCATGGAGGTCCTCCTGGTGTCAGGAAGTCGATGTGGTAATCAGCAACCTATCCGTGCGCCGCGCGGGGCACCGGGCAGGGCCTCCAATAGAATCAAGCGCTTGCGTTGGACGGCGCTTCGCGCTGCTCAGAAGATGAGCTTGTCCCCGGGCTTGGTGCCGCAGAATTCCGTGTGGATCGTTGCTGGGCAGAAGAGGTGGTGGAAGACATCGGCATCGACAACAGCCGCCTGCCGGTCCGCCACTACCATTGGGCCATCCGGCGAGAGCGGGACGGCCTGGCCGTCGAGGACTTCTGGGCGCAGGAACCCTGGACCACCGAACGCTACCGGCGGGAGTGGTCTCGCCCCGGGCATCCACCCGGCCGGCGGGCCGCCCCCCGACTTCCGCGCCGCGGTCTGCGGTGGGGGACCCTGCCCCCCCCCCGCGCCCGCCGCCCAGGGCCG
>JACNJP010000089.1 GCA_014382465.1 Planctomycetota bacterium | reverse complement strand
CCGCCGCGTCGGCGGGGGCGGTGGGCCACCGCCGCCCCGCCCCCCCCGCGCGAGCGCGCGGGGCCGCGGGGCCGAGGACGAGCCCGTGCGCGGCCGGGGGGGCGCGGCGGCGGATGACCGGCCCCGGGGGGTGGCGGGGGCGGGGCGAGCGGCGGGGGCGCACCACCCCACCGCGGCCCGGCACCCGCCGCTCGATGTCCAGGGCGATCAGCTCCAGCTCCTCGAGGTCGTCGCCGAGGACCTCGATCTCGAGCGGCGCCTTGAGCGCCAGCAGCGTCGGGCGCCGCAGCTCGAAGCGCGCCAGCGCCGGCTCGGCCAGCAGGACCTCGCGGATCGCCCGCTCCACCCGCACCTCCACCCGCCGGGCGTCGTCGCCGGGGCGGGTGCGGACGGTGATGTGGGCGACGTGCGGGCCGTCCTCCTCGGAGCTGGTGGACTCGCGGTCGGCGCCGGAGATGGCGGCCGATTCGATCACGCCGTCGATCGCCGCCAGCTTGGCCTCCAGCCGCGTCGCCAGCCGGTCGGTCTCCTCGAGCGGGTAGCCGGCCGGGAAGTAGAGCTCGGCGGTCATCTCGCCTTGCAGGACCTCCGGCAGCAGCTCGCGGCCGAGGGAGCCGGCGGCGACCCACGCCGACCAGGCCAGCCCGGCGACCAGCAGGATCACCAGCAGGGGCGCGTGCAGGGCCCGCCGCAGGAAGGCCGGGTAGGCGCGCTCCAGCAGCTTCTGCAGCCGGTCGACGATCCAGGCCGGCACCTGGAGGACCAGCCACAAGGGCAGGAACAGGGCCAGGCCGACCCAGCGCAGGCCGAAGAACAGCAGGCCGAGGGCGTCGGCGGCGATCCGGCTGAGGATCACCAGCAGCGGCTCGCCCAGCAGCCAGAGCAGCGGCAGGAGGAGCGCCGAGCCGCCGATCTGGAGCATGCTGGCCTTCTCCTTGACGGCGTCGGGGATGCCGGGGACGCCAGGGCGCGGCCCGCCGGCCGCCTTGAGCTTGGCCAGGTGCGGCGCGAGCTCGGCCTGCGACATCGACATCAGCAGCGCGCCGGCGGCGGCCGCGAGCAGCGCCACCACCAGCCACAGGATCCACCGCTTCGGCCAGCGCAGGCCGCGGAGCAGCGTCCGGGAGCGCGGCATCAGCCTCGGCGCCGGCGGCGCGAGAGCGGCGCCCGGCCCGCCGCCGGCTCCGGTGGCCGGCTGCCGGTCGAGGCGCGCCGCCAGCCCGGGGATGAAGAACAGCGCCACCGCCAGCGACAGCAGCAGCGAGGCCACCACCGTCAGCGACTGGTCGCCGAAGGTCTGGCCGGCGATGCCCTCGACGAACACGATCGGCGCGAACACGGCGATCGTCGTCATGGTCGAGGCGGTGACCGCCGAGCCGACCTCGGACACGCCGCGGACCGCGGCCTGCATCGGCGGGTCGCCCTCCTCGCGGCAGCGGTTGATCGACTCCAGCACGACGATGGCGTTGTCCACCAGCATGCCGATGCCGAGCGCCAGGCCGCCGAGCGACATCACGTTCATGCTCACTCCGGCGACGTACATGGCGCCGAAGGTGGCGACGATCGACACCGGGATCGCCAGGCCGATGATGGCGGTGACGCCGACCTTGCGCAGGAACAGGAAGCACACCAGCACCGCCAGCAGGCCGCCGGCGATGGCCGCCTCCCTGACCTCGTCGATGGCGCCCTTGACGAACAGCGACTGGTCGCTGAGGATGGTCAGCTTCATGTCGGAGGGCAGCTTCTGCTCGATCGAGGTCTCGGCCCGGCGGTAGGGCCGGCCCTCCTGCTGGGCCCTCGCCTGGCGCATCAGCTCCTCGCGCGAGGGCGGCTGGGTCAGCAGCTTCTGCCGCACCGCCGCGGCGACCTCGACGATGTTGGCGCCGGCCTCGCGGTAGACGTCGATCTCCACCGCCTCGTCGCCGGCGACGCGAAGGATGACGTCGCGGTCCTTGTGGGTGCGGGCGACGGTGGCGACGTCGCGCAGCTTGACCGTGGTGGAGCCGCGCAGCACCAGCGGCAGCTCCTCCATCTCCTCCAGGCTGCGGAACTCGTTGAGCGTCCGCACCACGTACTCGACCGCGCCCTCCTCGACGGTGCCGCCGGGCACGTTGAGGTTCTCCTCGGTGAGCCGCTGGCGCACCAGCTCCGGCGTGAGGCGGAAGGCCGCCAGCCGCTGCGGGTCGATGCGGACCTGGATCTCGTCCTCGAGGCCGCCGCGCACCTTGACCGCGGCCACCCCCTGCAGGCCCTCCAGCTCCCGCTCGACCTCCTGCTCGGCCAAGTCGCGCAGCCTCACCAGGTCGGAGTTCCGGCTCGACAGGGCGATGCGCAGGATCGGGTCCAGGGACGGGTCGTAGCGCAGGATCAGCGGCCGCTCGACCCCCTGGGGCAGGAACACCCGGTCGAGCCGCTCGCGCACGTCCTGGACCAGGAAGGCCAGCTTCGATCCCCACTCGAACTCGAGCAGGATCTCGCTGATCTCGGCCCGCGAGCCGCGGCGCATGCGGACCACTCCGCCGACGCCCGACACCGCGTCCCCCCTGCGCTCGCCGACCCGCCCCCCCCGCCCCTCCCGCGCGGCCCCGCGGGAGGCGCGGCGGACCGTC
>JACNJP010000010.1 GCA_014382465.1 Planctomycetota bacterium | reverse complement strand
TCGGCTCGGCGGGCGGAGCGAGCTCCGGCTGATGGTGGTGGTGCTGGTCTCGATCGCGCTGCTCTCGGCCTTCATGTCCAACGCCGCCTCGGTGGCGGTGCTGCTGCCGGCGGCCATCGCGCTGGCGCGGCGCGCCGGGCTGCCGCCGTCCAAGATGCTGATGCCGCTGTCCTTCGCCGCCATCCTCGGCGGCAACCTGACGCTCATCGGCACGGCCCCGAACCTGCTGGTCTCGGACTACCTTCGGAGCCTGGAAGGCAAGGGCTTCGGCATGTTCGACTTCGCCGCCGTCGGCGCGCCGATCCTCATCGCCGGCATTCTGTTCCTGATCTTCATCGGCCGCCGCCTGCTGCCCGACCACGGCCACGGCCGGCTGCAGCTGACCCAGATGCCCGACCGGCTGGCGCACGACTACGGGCTCTCCGGCAAGCTCACCCGGCTGCGCGTCGGCCGCAATTCCAAGCTGCGCGGCCGCACCATCGCCGAGGCCGCCCTCGGCAGCACCTACGGCGTCGCCGTGGTCGCCGTCGAGCACCACAGCGGCATGACCACCCGCTGGCTCACGCCGACCCCCGACTACCGCATGGTCCGCGGCGACGACCTCTACCTGGAGGGGCAGGAGGAGGCCATCTGGCTGCTGGCGGAGGAGCAGGAGACGCGCATCGGACTGAGCGCCGCCTCCCACTCCGACCGGGTGCTCGACCACGGGGTGATCCTGGCCGAGCTGGCGGTCGCGCCGCGCTCGCCGTGCGTCGGCCAGAGCCTCTCGGAGCTGGGCTTCCGCCGCCGCTACGGCCTGAGCGTGCTGTCGATGTGGCGCAAGGGCGGTCCGGTCAGGGAGGACGTCTCGAAGCTGCCGCTCGAGGTCGGCGACGCCCTGCTGGTGGCCGGCCAGCGCGACCGCCTGAGCGACATGCGGCGGAACGAGGACTTCGTCCTGCTCACCGGCCTGCGGGACTCCCACGACTTCGGCAAGGCGCCGCTGGCGCTGCTGTTCCTCGGCCTGTCGCTGCTGCCGCCGCTGCTCGGCCTGGCGCCGCTCGCGGTTAGTGCGCTGGCGGGTGCGCTGCTCATGGCGGCCTTCGGCTGCGTCTCGATGCGCGGCGCGGGGCGCTTCATCGAGTGGAAGGTGCTGGCGCTGATCGTCGGCACGCTCCCGCTCGGCCACGCGCTCGAGGTCCACGGCGTCGCCGACCTGGCAGCCAACGCGGTGGTCGGCGCGGCCTCCGGCGGCGGCGCGCCGCTGGTGCTGGCGGCGCTGTTCCTGCTGGCCGCGATGGTCTCCATCACCAGCAGCAACGCCGCCGCCGCCGTCATCCTGGCCCCAGTGGCCGCGCACGCCGCCACCGCCATCGGCATCCCGCCTCGCGACGCGCTGCTGGCCGTCGCCTACGGCTGCTCCTGCGCCTTCATCGTCCCCTTCGCCCACCAGTGCAACCTGATGGTCATGTCCGCCGGCGGCTACCAGACCAAGGACTTCCTCAAGGTCGGGATCCCGATGAGCCTGGTCGTCATCGCCGTAGCCGTGACGATGCTGGCAGTGCTCTGAAGGTGTCAGGCTCGGACGAATTGTCCCGACCGTCGGTACAATTCATCCGAGCCTGACACCTTCTTATCGGCCGAAGAAGCGCTCGCGGGTGATGCGGTCGCCGGCGAGCTGGAGGAAGTCGTCCTTGAGCAGCGACAGGTTGGCGCCGTCGAGGACCTGGGCGACGCGATCGAAGCGGGCCTGGCTCTCAGCGTCGGTCAGGCGGGCCTTGGCGGCGGCCAGGGCGTCGGCGAAGCCCGCGGCGCGGGCGAAGGCGATCGCCATCGCGGCGGCCTGGGCCAGGCGGGCGTCGCCGGCGGCGAGGGTCCCGCGCAGCAGCTCGTCGACGTCCTCGTCGCGGAAGTGCGAGCCCAGCGCCAGCAGGGCGTTGACCTGGAAGAAGGGCTCCTTGCGGTCCTCGGCCGCCTTCAGCAGCGCCTTGCGCGCCGCCTTGTCCTCCGCCCCGGCGGTCCCGAGCGCCCGCAGCAGGTTCTTCTTCACCTGCGTGTCCTTCTCCTTCGCCAGCGCCGCGCGGATGGCCTTGACCGAGTCCTTCGCCGCCAGCTGCTCCAGCGCCACCGCGATCTCGTTGCGGACCTGGTCGTCCGGATCCTTGACGTAGATCTCGAGCGCCTCCCAGAAGCTCGGCGGCGAGTAGACGCCGATGGCGTGGATCAGCCGGATCCGGGCGTCCACCCGCCGGCCGAAGATCGCCCCCTTCATCTCCTTGACGATGAAGTCCACCGCGTCGTCGTGGTCGGTCGCCAGCACGCGGAAGAAGGCGTTGATGCGCTCCTCGCCCTTCAGGCCGGCCCGGATCTCGGCGATCGTCCGCTCCAGCTCCTCATCGCTGAGGGGCCGGCTGGCGGTCTCGGGGTCGCCGCTCTCGTAGACCCCGCCCATGATCAGCCGCCGCGGCGCCCGCGCGCTCGTCGGCGCCGGCACCTTGGCGCCGGGGGCGGCGGCGTTGACCGCCTCCGCCAGGCACCACAGCAGCTCGCGCTCGCGGATCTCGTACGGCACCGACATCAGGACCGCGCCGTCCGGCCCCAGGAAGACGTGCTGCGGCGACACCACCGCGCC
>JACNJP010000233.1:4962-12836 GCA_014382465.1 Planctomycetota bacterium | reverse complement strand
TGCCCACCGGCTTCCCGCGCATGCAGGTGTGGTACGGGCGCATGGCGGTGCTCTATCGCGAGCTCTCCGCCGCCCCCGGCGAGGCCTCCCCGATCCTCAGCCACAGCGGCTCCGACGGCACCATCGCCTGGATCTGGCCCGAGCGCGACCTGATCGCCGCAGTCTTCACCCAGTCGCGCGGTTCCGCGGCCGTGCTGCGGCTCGAGGCCGACATCCACCGCCTGCTGCTCGAGCCCGGCATCAATGACGGCGCGCCGGCGGAGTGGCGCGCATTCCTCGGCACCTACACTCCGCGGGAGGGGAGCCTCGCCGGCAAGGAGATCGACGTCCTGCTCCAGAACGGCAGACTCGGCGTCGACGTGCCGGGGCAGATGGTGTTCCTGCTGGCCGAACCGGACGACCAGGGCTGGCGCTCCTTCGAGCTGATGGACGCCATCAAGGTCCGCTTCGTCGCCGGCGCCGACGGCCGCGTCGACGCCTTCGAGTTCCGGGCGCCTGGCGAGGAGCCCGGGCTGATCCCCCGGGGCACCGCCGCCGAATTCCGCGCGCGGGCCGCAGCCCAGGCGCCGGCCGCCGGGGCCGATCTGGCGCGTTTCACCGGCGTCTTCCACGACGTCGAAGGCGACGCCGAGGTCCGCATGGTGATCCAGGACGGCAAGCTCACCGCCCTGCATCCTTCGGTGCCGATTCCGTTGAAATTCGACGGGCCCGACGCGGAGGGCTACTTCACCCTGGAGCTCAACCCGGCGGTCCGGATCCTCTTCACCGAGGACGACGCCGGCCTGGTGAACGGCTACGACGCCCACGGCGGCGGCCAGGTGCTGCCGCGGCCCAAGCTGCGCGATCTGGAGGACCAATAGAGCCCGAAAACGGCTGGTATCCTCCCCCGGAAAGGAATCGCAAATCCTTGGAGTTCAAGGGTTTCGGAACATGGGCCGGCTCGTCCAGAAAAGCACTAAAAAGGACCAAGAAGGGGATTGCGTACTGTTTTGGGAGGGTTATTCCTTGGGCTTCACGCGGGGGTATCTTGCCCTGCGGTGATCCCTCCATCCGCTGCCCAACAGCCCCGAATCGAAATGACCCTCAGGAAGAACGGAATGCTCTTCGCGGTGCCGCTCGCAGCCCTCGCGACCTTCGCGGTCGGCTGCCAGCAGGGCGTCCGCGCCGACCAGAAATCGGACCCGGTCGGCACCATCATGGTGGCCGGCGCCAACGCTTGCATCGAGTGCCACGGCGAGAGCAACCCTGGCATCGTCGATCATTACCAAGGCTCCAAGCACGCAGAGATGGGGGTCGAGTGCATCGACTGCCACTCCGCGGCGGAGACCGACCTCGACGCCTGGGAGCACGAGGGCGAGTGGATCGCCACCATCGTCACCCCGCGCGACTGCGGCCAGTGCCACGACGCCGAGACCGAGGAATTCGAGGCCAGCCACCACGCCATGGCCGGCAACATCCTCCACTCTCTCGACAACCTGCTCGCCGAGGTGGTCGAGGGGCACCGCGGCCCGGTGATGGTCCCGAACCCGCACCAGCCCGGCGAGATGCTCGAGGTCAACGGCCTCGCCTTCGCCAACTCCGGCTGCCACCAGTGCCACGGCAGCCAGGTCGCCCTCGAGACCAAGGACGGCGGCTCCGTCACGCCCTGGAAGCTGAGCCTGCCCGCGGGCGGCGGCAAGGCCGTGCCGACCCACGACCCGAAGGCGATCCCGGCCGGAATGATCAAGCGCGACGACATGGGCCGCCCGGTCTTCGACACCAAGACCTGGCCCAACACCGGCATCGGCCGGCTGAACCTGGACGGCAGCCGCGGCTCCTGCGCCGCCTGCCACTCCCGTCACGACTTCTCGGCGCGCCGCGCCCGCCAGCCCGAGAACTGCGGCAAGTGCCACCTCGGCCCGGACCACCCGCAGAAGGAGATCTACGAGGAGTCCAAGCACGGCATCGCCTACCGCGACATGAAGGACGAGCTCAACCTGGACGGCGATACCTGGGTCCTGGGCGAGGACTACTCCGCCGCCCCGACCTGCGCCACCTGCCATATGTCGGCCACCAAGGACCTGCCGGTGACCCACGACCCGCGCGAGCGCATCGCCTGGAACAACCGCCCGGCGGCCTCGGTGCGCCTCGACACTCCCGAGAGCACCTGGCAGGAGAAGCGCGCCACCATGACCAGCGTGTGCACCAACTGCCACACGTCGAATTACGTCAATGGCTTCTTCAAGCAGTACGACGACTTCGTCGAGCTGTACAACGCCAAGTACGCCAACCCGGGCCTGAAGCTGATGGCCTCGCTGCACGAGAACGGCCTGCTCACCAAGCCGAACTTCGACGAGACCATCGAGTGGACCTGGTTCTACATCTGGCACCACGAAGGCCGTCGCGCCCGCCACGGCGCCTCGATGATGGCGCCCGACTACGCCCACTGGCACGGCACCTACGAGGTCGCCGACCGCTGGTACAACGAGTTCATCCCGGAGATCCGGCACATCATCGAGGAGGCCAAGCACGACGTCACCAAGGTGGCCGGCGCCGCGAAGGTCGAAGCCCTGCTCGAGCAGGTGCTGGCGGCTCCCGAGCACCAGTACGCCACCACCGGCGTGCTGCCCAAGTAGACCCTCCTCCGAGCCCGTTTCGCCGCAGGGGCCCCGATTCCTGGGCCCCTGCGCTTTTTCTGGCGCCCGGGGCCTTGGGGTCTAGGATGCGGTTTGATTCCGCTTCCTGCCTCCGGCTCCTGGAGGCCGTTTCCTGGAGGTGCCTCGTGCGCTGCCCTCTCCCGCTCTCCTGCTCCTTCACCCTCCTGATCGCCGCTGCCCTGCCCGCCCAGATCGTCGGCGGTGGCTGGGAGCTGGCGCAGGAGTTCCCGGGTCTCGTGGTCGCCGAACGCGCGGGCCTGGCGCTCGCCGCGTATGGCGACTGGGACGGAGACGGTTTCGATGACTTCCTGATCGGCGCGCCTGGTGCCGTCGGCGCGGGGCTCAATGCCGGCTCCGTCTACCTGGTCTCCGGCGCCAGCGGGATGATGCTCCTGCGGATCGATGGTCTGGTCGCCGGTGACGAATTCGGCGCCGCGGTCGCCGGGATCGGCGACCTCGACGGCGACGGCTGGCCCGAGATCGTGGTCGGCGCTCCGGAAGCGGATCCCGCCGGACTGGCCGACGCCGGCTCCGCCTTCGTCTACTCCGGAGCCACTGGCGCGGTCCTGCGGCGCTTCGACGGCGCCTGCCTCTGGGGCCGGCTCGGCGCCTCGGTGGCGCCGCTGGGGGATCTCGACCTGGACGGCGCCGAGGACTGGCTGGTCGGCGCTCCGGGGGAGGATCCGCTCGCCAACTACGACGCG
This sequence comes from Planctomycetota bacterium, assembly GCA_014382465.1. GTDB lineage: Bacteria > Planctomycetota > UBA1135 > UBA1135 > UBA1135 > J029. Next base: position 9,496 of record JACNJP010000233.1, on the reverse strand, counting down.
GGATCGGTCTACGTCCTCTCCGGAGCCACCGGCAACCAGCTCCGGCGATACGACGGCGTCAGCTCCGGCGGAGGCGCCGGCGCCTCGGTGGCCGGCCCGGGCGACGTCGACGGCGACGGTTTCCCCGACGTCCTGGCCGGGGCTCCCGAAGCCTGGAACGGGAGCGCGCGGGAGGCCGGCGCGGCCTACCTGTGGTCCGGTTCGACCGGCGCCCTGCTGTGGCAGGTGGTCGGCCGGACCGAGTACGGCAGCCTCGGCTTCAGCGTCTCCGGGTCGGGTGACCTGGACGGCGACGGGCTGCCCGACGCCCTCGTCGGCGAGCCGGTCTCGACCTCGTCTACCGGCCGTGTCGCGGCTGGAGCGGTCCTGGTCCTCTCCGGGATCAGCGGCGCCGAGCTGCGCCGCTTCGAAGGGAGCTGGATGAGCGCCTCGCTCGGCCTCTCGGTGGCCGATCCGGGCGACGTCGACGGCGACGGGGTGGCCGACGTCCTGGCCGGGGCTCCTGGCGCCAAGCCCGGCGGGGTGAAGAGCGGAGCGGCCTATCTGTACTCCGGCGCGACCGGCGCCCTGATCCACCGCTTCGACGGCCCGCTCGAGGACGACGGTTACGGCCGCGTCGTCGCCCGCGGCGGCGAGCGCGGCGGCGTGCCGGAGGTCCTGGTGGGTGCTCCTTACGCGTGGGGCTCCTTCCCGAGCTGGCGCGGCTTCGTCCACCTCCACGCCTTCGAGCCCTACCTCGAGCTCAGCGCGGACCAGTTCTCGGTGTCGGCGGGCGTGCCGGCGGGCATCGCCCTCGACTTCCCGCCGGGGGAGGCCGGCTTCCCCTACGTCGTGCTCGCCTCCCTGAGCGGCCAGGGACCGGTCCAGCTCGGCGGCATCGAGGTGCCGCTCAGCTCCGATCCCTTGCTCCAGCGGCTGCTCCGCGGCTGGAGTCCGCCGCCGCTGCGAGCCTGGCGAGGCCTGCTCGATCCGGCCGGCGACGCCCAGGCCTGGCTGCATCCGCACTCGGCGATGCGGCTGCTGGTCGGCCGCACGCTGACGATCGCGGCGGTCTCCGCCGAGCCCGGTCTCGCAGCAGGCAGGCTCAGCTCGGTGGCGCGGTCGTTGGCGGTCGTCCTCTGACCGCGGCGCCGCCGGCGCCCCCCCCGTGGATCAGCCGATGATCTCGATCCCCGGCACCAGGTCGTCCACCGGCCGCATCCCCTGACGCTGGATCGTCAGCCGCAGCTCGAGCACCTGTCGCGGCACCACCGCGACATGGGCGCTGACGCCGGTGGCCGGGCGGTCGCCGGCGTGCTCCAGGTACTCGACCAGCCACACCCCGGCGCGCAGCGGCGGCGAGTGGAAGGAGTCGCCGCGCGGGTCGACCGGGCAGAGGTGGAACTCGCCGTCGTCGGCGCGGACGAGCTGGACCAGGCCGCTGGCCACCTCGCCGCCGTCGACGGTGCGGAGGCTGCCGCGGATGGTGGCGGCGGGCCGCAGCTCGAAGCGCAGCACCGGCTCGGTCACCGCCGGCACCTGCACCACCTGGTCCGGCGGGTCGAAGAAGCCCGCGTGGCGGACCGAGATCCGGTAGCGGTTGGTCGGCATCGAGGGCAGGCGCACCTTGCCGTCCGGCTCGAGCTCGACCGGGGACCGCAGCTCATTGCCGGCGCGGTCGAGGTAATGGAGCTCGACCTCGGCCTCGCCCAGGGGGAGACGGGCGTCGGCGTCGATCACCTCGATGTGCACCGTGTGCTCGCTGGCGGTCGGCAGCGGCACGCGTCCGCCGGCGGCCTCGAGGTCCAGCGGCGCCGGCTCGGGGTCGGCCAGCGGCCGGGTCAGGCCGGGGTCCGGCGGCTCGGCGCGCTCGGAGATCGGCGGGCACACCAGGGTGCCGATCAGGGCGGCCAGGATCACCACCATGGCCGCGCCGAGCACGGTGCGCGCGCCGCGGGTCATCACCCGGTCACCTTCTCGGGCACGCTGACGCGGGCGCCGACGCGCTCGTCGCCGGCCACCGCCCACAGCCGGGCGCCGGTCTCGGCGGCCTTGCGCCGCAGGGTGGCGAGGCCGAGCGGGGCGTCGTGGAGCGGCGAATAGACCCAGGAGCTGACCACGCCGAGCTTCTTGCCGTCGTCGTCGACCAGCTCGCAGCCGTGCAGCGGCCGCGTACCGCCGTCGAAGCGCAGGCGGCAGAGCTGCCGCGGCGACTCGCCGTAGGTGTTGATCCGGGCGACCACCTCCTGGCCGGTGTAGCAGCCCTTGGTGAAGCTGGCGCGGCGCCACTCGTTGCTCTCGGGCAGCGAGGTCTGGTCGTCGAAGTCGGCGCCGAAGCGCGGCTCGAAGGCCTCGACCCGCAGGATGTCGAGCACCACCAGGCCGGAGGGCACGGCGCCGGCGTCGTGGAGCTCGCGGGCGAGTCCTTCGACGCGGGTGGCGGGCCCGAGCAGCTCGAGGCAGGGGACGCCGCGGTCGGGCCGGCGCAGGATCAAGAGGTCCTGGTGGGCGAGGGCGGCGGCGTCGGTGGCCGGCGGCAGCGGCAGGCGCAGCGCCCGCAGACCGGACTCGGCGCCGGCGCCGCACAGCATCAGGCGCGCGTGCCCGGGCGCGCCCCAGCTCAGCTCCTCGGCGAAGTGAAAACGCTCGAAGGCGCCGTGGACGGCCTGCTGCCGCGAGGCCGGCAGGTCGATGCCGATCACGGTCTGGCCGCCGCGTTCGAAGCGGAACAGCAGCAGGTCCGCCACCCACTTGCCCTTGGCGTCGAGCATCGCGGACCACTGGCCGCCGCCGTCCGCGAGCGCATCGACGTCGCTGGTGAGCAGCCGCTGGAGGAAGCCGGCCGCGTCCGCGCCGCTCATCTCCAGCCAGCCGCGGTCGCCGCCGTCGAATAGAGCCAGGGCGTCGCGCGCGGCCTCGTACTCGGCGCCGACGCCGCTCGCGCGCAGCGGCAGGTGGACGCCGTCCTGCTCGGCGAAGTCCGCCCCGAAGGAATGGAACAGCGAGTGCAGCGGGGTCTCCACCTGAGCATTCTAGGGCGGGAGCGGAATCGGCTGCAGGGGGGCGGATCGGCCCGGCTCGGTAGGTGCTAGAGTGTCTCCGCCCCGATCCACGCCGCGGAATCCCAGATGGCCTTCGATATCGAGAGCATGAAGAGAGAGTTGACCGGCCTCACCGAGGCTGAACTCCTCAAGATCGTCACCCTCGAGCGGGAGGAGTACCGTCTCGAGACGGTGGACTTCGCGACCGGGGAACTGAAGAGGCGCGGGTTCGGGGAGATCACCGAGCAGCACCTCGAGGAACAGCGAGCGGCGGTCGAGGAGGATGAGCGCGAGTCCCTCACCGGCCTGGGCGGTTGGCTGATCCTGGTCGGGTTCAACCTGGTGTTCTTCACCTTCTCGTACGGATGGGAGCTCCTGGAGGTCTCCGCGACGATCGCGTTCGAGGGCATCCAGTTCTGGTTGAATGGTTCCTCCGATCACCCGCTGTGGATGCCGTCGCTGGTCTTCGAGATCACCGCCATGTCCGTCCTGACCCTGGCCGGAATCGCCCTGATCTGGCTCTATTTCCGCCGCTCCTGGCGCTTTCCCCAGCTCTACGTCGCCTTGATCACGGCGGACCTGCTCCACCGCCTGGTCTTCATCGCTCTGGTCGGCATCATCCAACGGTCAGGAGCGGCCTTCGATGAGGGGACCGTGTTGGGGATCTTCCGGTCGGTGGTGTTCCTCCTCATCTGGGGCGCCTACATGAAGTCCTCGAAGCGCGTGGGCAACACCTTCGTTCGTGGGGCCCCTGTCACGCCCGCGCCGCCACCAGTACCTTGTCCGACAGCAGCGGCGCGAAGTGGACCGTGATCCAGTCCAGCTCGCCGAAGCCCGCCGCGGCGAAATCCGCGCGGATCCGTGCCGGGCTCGGGTTCGCCGGCGGCCGCTCGCGCAGGCCGACCTTGTGCCGCAGCCGGCGGCTCGCCCCCCGCAGCGTGCGCGAGTGGTGGTAACCGGCCACCACTCCCAGCCGCGCCACCCGCCGCAGCTCCCGCAGGAAGCCGGTGCGCAGCGCCGGATCACGCACCAGGTGCAGGAAGCGGACGCAGATGACGACGTCGAAGCTGGCGTCGTCGAAGGGCAGGCGGGCGGCGTCGGCCGACAGGAGGCGGGCGGCCGGGGCCTTGGCGCGCGCCATCGACAGCATCTCGAGCGACAGGTCGGCGCCGGTGTAGTCCAGGCCGCGGTCCAGCAGCAGCCCGGCGAAGCGGCCGGTGCCGCAGGGCACGTCGAGCAGGCTGCGCGCGGCTTTCCCCGACCGCCGTTCGAGCGACCGCAGGGCCCGCTCCAGCGCCCGCGCCTTGCGCCGGTCGCGCCGCTCGCCGCCGCGGCCGGCCCAGCGCTGGTCGTAGGCCTGCGCCACCTGCTCGGAGCGGTAGCTCTCGAGCTTCGGCGGCCGCGGCGGGGCCATGGCGGGATGGGAGGGGAGCCGGCGCGCCCACCCGGCCCGGCCACCGCCCGCGCCGGGGGGCCTGTCCTGGGGCGCCGTGCCGCGCGCCCCCCCCCCCGGC
>JACNJP010000233.1:0-4952 GCA_014382465.1 Planctomycetota bacterium | reverse complement strand
GGTGGGGGCCGGCCGCGGGGGGCGCGCGCCCTCGGCGGGGTTGGCGGTGCGTGGAGGACGGGGGAGGAGGGAGGGGGAGCGCGACCGGCCCAGCGCGGCCGGAAGCGGGGGGGCGTGGGGTCGCCTGGCGGGGGGCTGGTCCCCGCGGGCCCTCCCGCCGATCCCGCCGCGTCCGGTCCAGGCCCACAAGGGCTCGATGGGCCGGGTCCTGATCGTCTGCGGCTCGCGCGGCATGGCCGGGGCGGCGGTGCTGGCGGCCAAGGCGGCGCTGCGCGGCGGCGCCGGCTACGCCGTGCTGGCGTCCCCGGGCGGGATCTCGGCCGAGCTCACCGCGGCCGCCCCGAGCGCCGTCCTGTGCCTGTGCGGCGACCGTCAGCGCGAGCGATTGCTGGCCGAGGACGCCGCCGCGATCCTCGATCAGGTCGGGTCGGCCCAGGCGCTGGCGGTCGGACCCGGGCTGGGAACCCACGCCTCGACCGGCGAGCTCCTGCGGGAGCTGTGGACGCGGAGCGCCCGTCCGTGGGTGATCGACGCCGACGCCCTCAACCTGCTCGCGGAGGCTAAAACCATTCGTGCGAGCCTGACACCTTCTTCGATCCTGACCCCCCATCCGGGGGAGGCGGGGCGGCTGCTGGGGTGGGAGGGCGGCGGGCGGGTGCAGGAGGACCGGCCGGCGGCGTTGGCGGCGCTGGTGGAGGAGTTCGGCTGCGTGGTGCTGTTGAAGGGCGCGGGGACGCTGGTGGGTGCGCCGGGGCGCGCGGCCTGGACCAACCCGAGCGGCAACCCGGGCATGGCCACCGCCGGCAGCGGCGACGTGCTGACGGGGCTGATCGCGGCGCTGGTGGCGCGCGGCCTGGAGGCTTACGAGGCGGCGCGGCTCGGCGCCTTCCTGCACGGCCGCGCCGGCGATCTGGCGGCGACCGCGCTCGGCCAGGAGTCGCTGGTCGCCACCGACCTGCTGCGCTTCCTGCCGGACGCCGTCCGCCAGCACCCGATCGCATGCTGAGCGCGCTGCTGCTGGCGGTTTGGGCCGCGCCGGCGACGCAGCTCCCGGAGCCGGCCGCCGCCGCCGAGCTGACCCGCGAGCAGGCGCTGGCGATCCTCCACGAGGGCTTCGCCGATCGCGAGGACCGCGCCCGCCTGCTGGCCGATCCGCCCTCGGACCCGGCGGTCCGGGTGCTGTTGCTGGCGGGCGCCCTGGTGCCGGCCCGGTCGAGCCACCTGCCGCCGCTGGCCGGAGCGGAGCGCGAGCGGGTCCTCGACCTGGTGCTGGAAGGGGTGCTGGGGCACCACGAGGAGCGCGAGCCGGAGCTGCTGTTCGAGCGGCTGCGCGGCGCGCTCGGGGATCGCGAGCTGCGCGCCCTGGCGGCGGAATGCGCCGCCGCCGGCGACGACCCGGCCGGCCGCCGCCGGGCCGAGACCGCCCTCGAGGTCCTGCTCGGCGGACCGACCTCGCTGGCGGCGCCGATCTGGGGCGAGCTGGCGCTGGACTCCGGCCTGCCCCAGGACGCGCGCGTCGAGCTGCTCGACCGCTGGATCCTGGCCGTCGGCCGCCCGGCCCTCGACTGCGCGCTCGACTCGCTGCTCGAAGGCGGTCCGCCGGCGCTCCAACGCCGGCTGCTCGGCCTGTGGCTGCCGATGATGACCCCGGCGGACCTGCCGCGGCTGCGCGCGGTCACGCGCGATTCGAATTCCACGGTCGCCGACACCGCTTTCCAGCTCTGGGCGCGCCAGGAGACCGACCCGGCGCAGCGCCTGGAGATCCTCCGCGAGACCCTCGAGCGCCCGGCCCACCTGCGCCAGGTCGCCTTGCGGGCCCTGGCCGCCAACGGCCAGGAACCGGCCCTCGCCGAGGAGCTGGTGGACCTGCTGGACGGCCCGGTGGCCGACCACCACGAGCTCGCCGAACGGGTGCTGCCGGCCTTCCTGGCGCCGGAGCGGTTGTTCCAGGTCTACCTCGAGCGGCTGCCCGCGCCCGAGCGCTCGGCCAGCCGCGCCGCCGCCATGGTGACGATCGCCCGCATCCCGGTGCCGGAAGCGCGCCGCCTGGCCGCCGGCTGGCTCTCGGCGGGCGGCTGGGCCGATCCGGTCTTCGGCTCCGCCGTGGCCCGCGAGCTGGGCGATTGCACCGAGGTCGACGACGTCCTGCCCCGCTTGCTGGAGACCGAGGAGGTGCCGCCGGAGGTCGCGCGGCCGCTGGCCCTGGCCCGCGCGGCTACCAGCGAGAACGCCCGCAGCTACCTGCGGCGGATGCTGGCCGATCCGGAGCAGATCCTCCAGGAGCAGGCGATCCGCGCCCTGGTCGGCGCCGGCGATCCCTACGACCTGCCGCTGCTGCAGGAGGTGGTGCTGCAGCCGGGTTACGCCTCCGGCGCCCGGGCGGCGGCGCTCGGCGGCTTGGCGCGGCACCCCGGCGGGCGGGCCTGGATGCTCCAGCTCCTGGAGCAGGAGCCGCCCGACTACGAGGTCAGGGCGGCGCTGGTGAGCGGCCTGATCGAGCACGGCGACGCCGGGCAGCGCGCGGCGGCCCTCGATCACGCCCGCCGGGCCCCGGGCTTCGACGACCCCGACCTGGCCCTCGGCCTGGCGCTGATGGCCTGGCAGATCCAGCGCGGCGAGCCCCGGCCCGAGGAAGCCGGAGCGCTGTGCGGCGAGCTCGTCGAGGCCATCGCCGCCGTCCGCCCGCGCTTCGAGGACGGGTTGCCCGACCCTCGCCGCGCCGCCGCCGCCTTCCCGCGGGTCCACGGCTGCGCCCGGGCGCTGGCCCGCTGCCTGGAGGCGGGGGGCGTCCTGCCGCGGATCGACCCGGAGCCGCTGCATCCGCCGGCGCTGCTGCACGCCGCCGCCATCCTGGTGCGCGAGGCTCCCGCGGCCGTGCAGGAGTGGTGCCGGGACCTGGCGCAGCGGGAGCAGCTCGACCCGAGCCTGCGGCTGCGGGCGCTGGCCACCGCCACCCAGGCCGGCCTGCTCCTGGGACCGCAGGTGGCGGTGCCGACCCTCGAGCTGCTGCTGCGCCACCCGCAGGCCCTGCGCGACTACCCCTGGGATCTGGCCTTCGGCCTCGGCGCCGAGGACGCCCGCACCTGGATCCTGCCCGGCGACCGGCTGCGCGAGGAGCTGCGGCTGGCGCGCGCCGCCCTGGGCAGCGGGGCCGAGCGCCTCGAGCTGCTCCTGCCGCTGCTGGAGGGCTACGCCTCGCCCTCCAACCTGGTCGACGCTGGCTGGCTGGCCCTGGCCGACGGGGAGGGTCGGGCTGGCGGGGGCGCCGCTGTCGAGGCCGCGGTGGCCTTGGCCAGCCGTGCCGTTGACTGGGCGCCGCGGGATCCGCGGCCTCGGGAGCTGCTGGCGCGGGCGTGGGCGGCGGCGGGTCAGGTGGATCTCGCGGAGGCGGCTGCGGCGGACGGCGAGCGGCTGGAAGACAAGCAGCGCTAAGGGAATCCGGCCCCCTTCCCTGGCCCTCGATCTTCCCGGACTCCATTTGGGCACAGCACATCGGAAGGATTCTCCCTCCTGCCTTGGGCGGTCTGAAGGAACCGCCCCAATTCCTTGTTCCATAAGGACCTGCGCCCGTCATCCTGGGCTCCAGGTCCACCCATGTGGGCCGGATTCCGTGGTTGGGCCTCCCGGCCCCTGCCCCTACCATTCGTCCCTGAACTCCGCCGCTCCCGGGACGTTCCCCCTCTGGCCCATGCACCGCCTGCCCGCTCTCCTGATCCTCCTCGCGGCCCTTCCGGCCTGCGAACCTCAGCCCGAAGGCGGCACGGTGGCCGTCGAGCCGCCGGCGGTGGCCCAGGATCCGCCCGCGCCCGCCGGCGATCCTTCGGCCGAAGCCGCCATGGCCGAGGTCCTGCGCCAGCTCGCCTCCCAGAAGCTGCGCGTCGACCTGGGCCGGGGCCTGATCGAGATCGACGCCGAGGTCTGCCAGATCTACGAGCCGCTCGAGTACCTGCTGATCACGCAGCCGCGCGGCAAGGACCACGAGTCGCTGTTCCTGGTCAACGATCTGAACGCGGCCGCCCTCAACGCCGCCATGCTGCTGCTCGGGGTCGAGAAGGGCTTGAACGGCCGCTTCGTCGCCGTGGACCCGCCGCCGACCCGCGAGGAGTACCAGGCCGGCGTCCGGGACTACACCGTCGAACCGGCCGACGGCGACGGCTTCTACATCTACGCGAGCTGGGAGGAGACGCGCGCCGACGGCGTCATCGACCGCCGCTTCCACCGCGTCGAGGACCTGGTGCTGAACGTGCGCAGCGAGCGCACCTACGAGCGCGGCAAGTTCGTCTACCTCGGCTCGCGCTTCATCAAGCCGCACAAGGACGCCGAGGAGCTGTTCGCCGCCGACGCCGAGGGCAACCTGGTCAGCCTGATCTACTTCCCGTACGAGAACCACCTGCTGACCGGCAAGGACTCCGAGGCCGACAACCAGTACATCTGGTTCCCGAACACCTACCTGCTGCCGCCGATCGGCCACCCGGTGCGGCTGCTGTTCAGCCTGGAGCCGCTCGAGACGCCGGCGCCGCGGGTGATCGCGCCGGCCGGCAGATGAGCCGGCTGCGCAAGCGGGCCGAGCGGGGGCTGCTGATCCAGCGGGCCGGCGGGACGGCGGTGTGCGCCGCGGCGGGGGCGGCCGGCCTCGCCTGCCTGGCCTGGGCCGAAGGCCTGCCGCCGGCGGGTCCGGCGGCGGCCGGGGCGGTCCTGGCCGGCCTGATGGCCGCTTTGCGCTACCCGTGGTCCGCCCCGCCGGCGGGCGAATTGGATCCGGAGGCGGACGCCGACGGCCTGCTGCGCGCCGCGCTCACCGTGCCGGCCGGACATCCGTTCGCCGATCGGCTGGCTGCGCAGGCGGCGGGGCGGCGGCTGCGTTTCCGGCGCCTGGAGGACGGCCGGCCGCTGCTGGTCTGGGCCGCTGCCTGCCTGCTGCTGGCGGTCTGGATGCAGGCCGAGCCGGCCTT
>JACNJP010000125.1 GCA_014382465.1 Planctomycetota bacterium | reverse complement strand
GCGGGTGGGCGCCGGGAGGCTCTCGCCGGGGCGGAGGAAGACGACCTGGGAACCGCCGATATGGCTGGCCCGTGGATAGCGATCCATGAGGTCCTGCAGCGAAGCCCAGCCCGATTCGCCGACCTCTGACCTCCAAGAGGTGAAGGCGGGGCGTGCGTTGCCGTGCTTCTTCAGGAAGTCCTCGACGAGGAGCCAACCGACGATTCTCAAGAATCCTACCTCAACGTTCCTCAATAAGGAACAAAAAATGGACCCGAGCGGGGAACGTTTCCATTGTAGCGCGTCAACCATCCACCGGGGAAGCCTGGTGGAAGGGCCATAAAACATTTCATAGAAAATGTTTACGGTCCTCTCTCGGGATCCGGGCGAAACCGTTCTGGCGGCCGGGGCGGGGCGAGCGGTTCTGGCCCACCGCCGGGTCGAGCGAGTGGGTTGACCTCCCCATCCCAGGCTCCTGCTCGGGATCAGGCGATCGGAGTCGACGGTCTTCCCGAGGTCGCCTCGAGGTCATGCCCCTCTGGTCAGGCGGACGGACCTCGCTCCGCGGTCGATCCCGACCGGAGGGTGGATTACCTGGAATGGAGGGGGTGCGCCCGCGGGCTCGACCGAGCGCCCGTGCGTTCCTCTTCGCGCCTGCGTGGGCCGGACGGGTCTCCGAATCTGGTCCGGAAACAGCGCGAAGCCAGCACCGGTGTTACAAGAGGCGGAGCCCCTCGCGCCCGCGGGTGGCAGCCTCCGCCACCCGCCCCCCTCCGACCTGGAGTTCGAAATGCGCGCGAGGTCCGTCCTCTTCGTTCCTGTCCTCCTGCTCCTGCCTGCCGGTCTGGGAGCCCAGCTCTCGCCCGACCACCACTGGACGCTGGCGCCCGAGGCGGTGATCGACGAGATCATCGGCGAGGCCTCTGGCGAGACCGCCTGGAACGCGATCATGGAGATGGGCGGCTACAACCGCGACCGGCTGGCCGAGGAGTTCGAGGGCACCTTCTGGGAAGCGCAGTACGTCTTCAATGAGTTGACGCGCTACGGCCTGCCGCAGGCCGAGATCGTGCGCTTTCCCGGCGGGCAAGTGTGGGACGGCGAGGTCGGCGAGCTGTGGGAGGTGGCCCCTGGGCGCAACAAGCTCGCCTCCTTCCAGGACCTGCGGGCGATGCTCGCCAGCGGCAGCACCAGCTGCGACCTCACCGCGCCGCTGGTGTGGGTCGGCGGCGGTTCGCGGGCGGAGATCGAGGCCGCCGGGGTGGAGGGCAAGATCGTCGTCACGGAAGGCTCGATGTCCGGGGTGCACTCGGTCGCGTGCCAGGAGTTCGGCGCCGAGGGAGTGGTCTGCATCGCCGCCGGCCGCAGCTACGACGACCTCCAACTCCCCTGGAGCGGCGTCGGCGGCTGGCGCCGGCAGGAGGGGGCGGTCACGAAATTCGGCTTCTGGATCCCGGCGCGCGAAGGGGTGTCGCTGAAGCGGCGGCTGCAGGCGGGCCAGCAGATCACCGCCCACGCCGAGGTGGTCAGCCACCAGCGCGACTACGACCTGGAGGACATCGTCTGCGTCATCCCCGGGACCGACCCGGCGGCGCCGGAGGTGATCCTGTCGGCGCACCTCTTCGAGGGCTACACCAAGCAGGGCGCCAACGACAACCTGTCCGGCAGCGCCGCGATCCTGGAGATCGCCCGCACGCTGCACCGGTTGATCGAGGAGCAGCGCATCCCGCGGCCTCGGCGCACCATCCGCTTCCTGTGGGGGCCGGAGTTCTCCGGCACCGGGCCGTGGGTCAAGGCCAACCGCGCGCTGATGGCGAATACGCTGTGCAACCTCAACCTCGACATGGTGGGGGAGTGGCTGAGCCTGAACCAGGCCTTCTTCTGCCTGATGCGCACGACCTACGGCAACGCCCACTACGTCAACGACGTCGTCGAGAACTACTACCGCTACGTCGGCGAGACCTCGCGCGAGCGCATCCAGGGCCGCAGCGGCTTCGACAAGGTGCCGCGGCGCATCGTCGCGCCGAGCGGCGCCGACGAGCCCTTCGTCTACAGCATCGAGACCCACTACGGCGCCTCCGACCACGAGGTCTTCAACGACTGGAGCGTGCAGGTGCCCGGCGTGATGATGATCGCCTGGCCCGACCGCTGGTACCACACTTCCGGCGACCGGGTCGACAAGTCGGATCCGACCCAGCTCAAGCGCGTGGCGGTGATCGGGGCTGCCTCGGCCTGGACCATCGCCAGCGCCGGCGACGACCTCGCGCGGCGGATCGCCGCCGAGGTCGCCAGCAACGCCGCGCGGCGCCTGGGGCACCAATTCATGCTCGGGCTCGAATGGCTCAACCACGCCACCGCCGAGTCGCTGGCCACCGACGCCCGCCGCGCCCGCTCGCAGGTGCGGGGCTCGATGCTGGCCGAGCTGGCGACCCTCGAGTCCGTGCTGGAGCTGGCGACGGATCTCGCCGGCGTGCGCGAGCACGTCACGAGCATGCAGCGGTCGGTCGAGGCGGTGGGCGCCGCCCCCCCGACGGCGCCCGAGGCCCACCCGCGCGCCACCGCCCACCGCCTGCACCTGCCCCAGCCCCGCCTTGGCGCCGCCCCCCCCCGGCGGCCCCCCCCCGGCGGCCGGCCGCGCCC
>JACNJP010000265.1 GCA_014382465.1 Planctomycetota bacterium | reverse complement strand
TGGGAGAGCCGCCCTTCGGGGTCCTGGTGACCCTCAAGGGCGAGAAGGCCGAGGGCGAGATGCGCGGCTCCACCGCCGACGAGATCATGAAGGACTGGAACCTGGCCTACCTGCCGCAGAGCCTCGAGCTCGAGCTCAAGAAGGCCGAGATGCCGCCGATGCGGCTGGTCCTGAAGAAGCACCCGTGGTTCGGCAAGATCGACAGCGGCTGGCTCGAATGACGCGACCGACCGCCCCGCCCCGGGGCGGCCGACCTGGAGGAGGATCACCTTGTTGGACCTGAAGTGGGTCCGGGAGCACCCGGACATCGTGCGCGACGCCGCCCGGCGCAAGCGCGTCAACGCCGACGTCGACGGCTTCCTGGCCGCCGACGCCCTGCACCGCGAGACCCTCACCCGGCTCGAGGCCCTGCGGTCCGAGCTCAAGGCCGGCTCGAAGCAGCTCGGCGGGATGAGCCCCGAGCAGCGCGCCGGCGCCCTGGCGGCCCAGCAGGCCACCAAGGCCGAGCTGAAGCAGCTCGAGGGCCCGGAGCAGGAGCTGCGCGCCCGGGTCGCCGAGCTGGCGCTGTGGCTGCCGATGCCGCCGGCCCCCGAGGTGCCCGACGGCGCCGACGACGGCGACAACCTCGAGCTCGCCCGGGTCGGCGCGCCGCCGGAGTTCGGCTTCGAGCCTCGCTCGCACGTCGAGCTCGGCGAGGCCCTCGGCATCGTCGACATCCCGCGCGGCGTGCGCCTGGCCGGCAGCCGCAACTACCTGCTGCTGGGGGAGGGCGCCCGGCTCGAGCAGGCGGTGCTGCAATTGTCGCTCGAGCACATGCGCCGGCGCGGCTTCGAGCTGGTGTCGGTGCCGACCCTGGTGAGCGACGCCTGCATGACCGGCACCGGCTACTTCCCGGGCGGCGAGGAGCAGGCCTACCGCTGCGAGAAGGACGCCCTCAACCTGGTCGGCACCAGCGAGGTGGCGCTGACCTCGATCCACGCCGGCGAGACCCTGGCGGCGGACGAGCTGCCGATCCGGCGCATCGCCCTGTCGCCCTGCTACCGCCGCGAGGCCGGCACCTACGGCAAGGACACCAAGGGGCTCTACCGCGTCCACCAGTTCTGGAAGGTCGAGCAGGTGGTGATCGGCCCGGCCGACGAGGACTGGTCGCGCCAGGAGCACCAGCGGATCCTGGGCCACGCCCGCGACTTCATGGACCTGCTGGAGCTGCCCTACCGGGTGGTGAACGTCTGCACCGGGGACCTCGGCCAGGGGCAGGTGCAGAAGTTCGACATCGAGACCTGGATGCCGAGCCGCGGCGGCTACGGCGAGACCCACTCGGCCTCGCGCTTCCACGACTTCCAGGCGCGGCGGCTGAACCTGCGCTACAAGCCCGGCGGCGCCGGCAAGCCGCGGTTCTGCCACACGCTCAACAACACCGTGGTGGCCTCGCCGCGGGTGCTGATCGCGCTCCTCGAGAATTACCAGCAGGCCGACGGCAGCGTGGTGGTGCCGGAAGCCCTGCGGCCGTACATGGGCGTGGACCGGATCGGGCCGCCGGCGGCCTAACCGCCGCCGCCGCGGCCGCCCCCTCCGCCGCCGGAACCGGAGACGCCGCGGCCGTCACCGAAGCCCTCGAGGCCGCGGCCGTCGCCGCCTCCGCCAGGGCGTCCGGGGCCGCCGGGCGGGCCGCCGACGCCGGGGCCGGGGGCGGCAGGGTCGCCCGGACCGGCGCCGGTCCCCAGGCTCTCCGCCTCGCCGGGGGTCGGCAGCAGCGGGTGGAGGCGGTTGCGGAACACCCAGCGGGTGGTCTCCGGGATCGTGAACATGTCGGTGAAGGACAGCCGCGAGCGGTTGGAGCCGAGGATGCCGAGGCTCTCGGCCGAGCGCCGCGGCTGGATCTCGATCTCGAGCCGGACCTCGATGGCGTACGGGAGGGCCTCCATCTCGGCCGAGTCCCAGTCGTCCTCCCACACCGGGTCGTACTCCGGCTTCTCGTAGTAGAGGATCTCCAGGTTGACCAGGCGGTCGTAGAGCAGCGAGAACTGGCCGTCCTCGAAGGGCTTGTCGTCCTGGAGGAAGTCCTCGCGCCGGTAGAGCTCGAGGAAGTCGGGCGAGGCGGGGGACTGGCGGCAGCGGTAGCCGATCTCGACCAGCGGGGCGTTCACCGGGCGCAGCCGCGTCGGGTCTTGGAAGGACCGCGTCGAGCGCCGGTAGGCGATGAAGTCGAGCGAGTCGGCGTCGGCGCCGGCGATGGTGCGGCTCTCGCCCTTGAGCACCCGGAATTCGGCGGCGTCGTAGACCGCCAGCGCCTCGAGGTCCTCGCGGATCAGCGCCATCAGGCGCGGGCCGGCGGTCTCGGTCTCGATGACGTTGTGGATCGCGTCGACCGCCCGCTGGGTGTAGTCGAGCGAGCCGAGCACGCTGGCCATGACCAGCCCGGAGATCGCCAGGCTGACCAGCACCTCGATCAGGGTGAAGCCGGCGCGGCCGGGGCGGCGGCGCATCAATCGACCTCCGGCGGGAGGTTGCCGGCCCACAGCTCTTCCCACAGCTCGAAGTCCTGGTAGACCGCCCAGGTCGGCAGCAGCCCCTCGAGGTCGAAGCTGGCCTGGCTGCCGTCGGCGTCGGGGTAGGCG
>JACNJP010000011.1 GCA_014382465.1 Planctomycetota bacterium | reverse complement strand
CCCGAGGCGATCCACGCATCGGGGCACAGCCCGCTGCGGCTGGTGGACTTCGATCCGACGAAGATCGAGGTCCATGAGGACCAGGAGCTGCGCTTCGAGTTCGAGCTGGAGAGCGCGCCGAGCATCGACCTGCCCCCCTGGGAGGAGCTCAGCGTCCTGTCGGAGCCGACCGACGCCACCGAGGAGCAGGTCCAGCAGGCGATCCTCGGCCTGGGGCGGGAGAACCCGAAGTTCGACGACTCCGAGGCCGACGGCCTGGACGAGCAGACGCTGGCCGAGTGCGACCTGCAATTCCTCCGCGAGGGCGAGGAGGGCCCGACCGCCGAGGCCCTCAAGCTGGGCCTGTCGGCGCCGCTCTACGGCTGCGAGCCGGAGGAGTTCGAGCAGACCATGCGCGGGGTCAAGACCGGCGAGGAGCGCACCCTGGCGGTCACCTTCAACGACGGCTTCGAGCGCAAGGACTGGGTCGGCTCCGCCGGCACCGCCAAGCTGCTGGTAAAGCGCCTGGTGACTCCGCGCCCGGCCTCCCCTGAGGAGCTGGCCGAGGCCATGGGCCTGGAGGGCGGCCCCGAGGAGCTCCTGAGCGAGGCCGCCAAGCAGATCGGCGCCCAGAACGAGCAGGCCGAGAAGCAGCGCCAGGTCCAAGCGGCCTTCGACGCGATCCTCGAGGCGCGCCCCTTCGACCTGCCCAACCGGCTGGTCGAGGAGGAGGCCAAGGCGGCGCTCGAGTCCGAGATCGAGCGGATGACCGAGAGCGGCGTCGAGCGGGAGGAGGCCGCCTCCCAGGTCAAGACCATGGAGGAGGAGCTGCGCAAGGACGCCCTCAGCCGCCTGCGCCACTACTTCCTGGTGCGCCGGATCGCCGCCGCCGAGAAGGTCCGGGTCACCGAGGGCGACATGGAGATGGCCTACCGCCAGCTCGGCGCGCGCCACGGCGCCGACGCCAAGACCGTCAAGGCCTACTACGAGGAGCAGGGCATGGCCAACCAGCTCGGCGGCGAGATCCTCGAGGGCAAGGTCCGGGCGGCCGTCGCCCGGATCATCGAGAAGCGGGCCGCGGCGCCCGCCGAAGTCGTTGAGTCCGGTGGGGCGGCGGAGTAGCCTCCGGCCTGCCATGAGCGAGAACGCACCGCCCTCCTACGGATTCTCCGTCCCCTACGTCATCGAGAAGACCGGGCGCGGCGAGCGGGTCTATGACCTGTACTCGCGCCTGCTCGAGGACCGGATCGTCTTCATCGGGACCGAGATCAACGACATGGTGGCCAACGTGGTGGTCGCCCAGCTCTTGTTCCTGCACAAGATGAACAAGACCCAGGACGTGCAGATGTACATCAACTCCCCGGGCGGCTCGGTGACGGCCGGCTTGGCGATGTACGACACCATGCAGTACATCGATTGCGACGTCGCCACCTACTGCATCGGCCAGTGCGCCTCGATGGGCGCCGTGCTGCTGGCGGGCGGCGCCAAGGGCAAGCGCTTCATCCTGCCCAACAGCCGGGTGATGATCCACCAGCCCTGGGGCGGCACCCAGGGCACCGCCGCCGACATGGAGATCCAGGTCAAGGAGATCCTGCACCTCAAGCAGCGCCTCAACGGCATCCTGGCCCAGCACACCGGCAAGTCGGTCAAGGAGATCGAAAAGGCCACCGACCGGGACAATTTCCTGTCGGCCGAGGACGCGGTGAAATTCGGCCTCGTCGACCAGGTGATCGGCAAGGTGGCCTGAGCTTCGGCCCGGGGCCCGGCCTTTCGACCCGGGGCGGCCCAACCGCCCCGGGTCGTGTGGTAGAATCCGGCCATGGCTCGAAGCAATGAGCGCGGCGGCGCCGAGCGCTGCACCTTCTGCGAGAAGGTGCGGGCGCAGGTCCAGTCCCTGATCGCAGGCCCTCCGGGGATCTACATCTGCAACGAGTGCGTCGACATCTGCAACTCGATCCTCCACGAGGAGGACCGGCGGCTGGAGAAGACCGACGCCACCGGCGTCGGCGGTCCGGTCGAGTGCCCCACCCCGCGCGAGATCGTCGCCCGCCTGAGCGAGTACGTCTACGGCCAGCCCGAGGCCAAGAAGGTGCTGGCGGTGGCGGTCTACAACCACTACAAGCGGCTCCAGGCGATGGCCGGGCAGCACCAGGTCGAGGCCCTCAAGGGGGTCGACCTCGAGAAGTCGAACGTGCTGCTGGTCGGGCCGACGGGCTCCGGCAAGACCCTGCTGGCCCGCACCCTGGCGCGGGTCCTGGACGTGCCCTTCGCGATCGCCGACGCCACCACCCTGACCGAGGCCGGCTACGTCGGGGAGGACGTCGAGAACATCCTCCTGAAGCTGCTGCACGCCTGCGACTTCGACCTCGAGCGGGCCCAGCGCGGCATCATCTACATCGACGAGATCGACAAGATCGCGCGCACCACCCAGAACGTCTCGATCACCCGCGACGTCAGCGGCGAGGGGGTGCAGCAGGCACTGCTGAAGATCCTCGAGGGGACCACCGCCAACGTGCCGCCGCAGGGCGGGCGCAAGCACCCCGAGCAGAGCTGCATCCAGATGGACACGACCGGCATCCTGTTCATCTGCGGCGGCACCTTCTCGGGCATCGAGGAGATCATCGGCCGGCGCGAGAAGGA
>JACNJP010000219.1 GCA_014382465.1 Planctomycetota bacterium | reverse complement strand
CGGGGGGGTGGGGTGGGGGGGCAGCAGGAGCGGGGGTGGCGGCAGTGGGGGGCAGGGGGGCGGTCGGCGGCGGACGGCGGCGGCGTGAACCAGGGCAGCCGTGCGCCGGCCCAGCCGGGGAAGCCGCCGTTGTCGGCGTCGGGCGCGCCGGCGAGCACCCGCTTGACGCCGGCGCAGGAGTCGCCGACCGACAGCGGCGCCTGCTCGCCGCCCATGTCGGTGCGGGCCCAGCCGGGGTGGATCGCGACCACCGTGATCCCGAGCGCCCGCAGGTCGACCGACAGGCTCTTGGCGACCATGTTGAGCGCCGCCTTGGAGCTGCGGTAGGGGTAGTAGCCGCCCGAGCCGTTGTCGGCCACGCTGCCCATCAGGCTGGTCATGACCGCGACCAGCTTGCCGCGGCTGCTGGCGACGTTCTGCACCAGGGCCTCGGTGAGCTTGAGCGGCGCGATGGCGTTGACGCGGAACACCTCGAGCCACTCGTCGGCCGGCGTTTCGCCGAAGGGCGCGGCGTCCGGGCCGTAGACGCCGGCGTTGTGGAACAGCAGGTCGATCGGCTGGCCGGCGAACTCGGCGGCCACCGCGGCGATCGCGGCCGGGTCGGTGACGTCGAGTTCGGGCCGCTGCAGGGTGCCGGGGTGGCGCGCCGCCAGGGTCTCCAGCCCGCGCGACTGCGGCCGGCGGCTGGCGGCGATGACGCGCCAGCCGTCCTCCAGATAGAGCCGGGTCAGCTCGAGGCCGAGGCCGCGGTTGGCTCCCGTGATCAGCAGGGTGGGCATGGATGGATGCTATCCTGGCGGCGCTCCGTCCTCGCAGAAGGGAACCCCCGATCCCGTTTCCTGCCCCGCTGGTCAAGACGTGATCTTCGCCGCCTCAGCCCTGTTCCTCTGCCCGTGGGCCCTGGAGCCCGCCGCGCCGCCGCAGGAGGTCCGCGTCCGCCGCTCGGTCGCCAGCCTGCTCAAGGAGCTGCGTCGCGGCGAGGACTTCGTCGTCCGCGGCGCGGTGGTCGAGGCCCTGATGGAGAGGGGACCCGACGGCCAGCGGCGGCTCGCCGAGGAAGCCGCCTCGAAGCTCCGCGGGCTCGCGGGACCTTACCAGGGGCTGCGCCAACGTTGCAACGAGCTGGCGGCCGGATGGATCGGCGAGTGGCGCGACCGGCCCCCCGTCGCGTCCGAGCTCGAGGAGATCGCGGCGGCGCGGGCGGTGGTGAACCGGGTCGTGTCCGAGCCCCCCGGGCGGGTGTTGGCCCAAGCCGAGCTGGACCGCGCCCTGGGACGGCTCAGCCTGCGCCTGGAGCTCGATCCGGCCGCCGCCGCGGCGGACGATCCCGAGCTGTCCCGGACCGCCGCCGAGCTGGCCGCGGTGGTCGACCTGGGCGCCGAGTACCGCCGCTACTGGGAGGGGGCGGCGGCCGCCTTGGCGGCCGGCGGCGAGCAGGCGGCCGAGCGGAAGGACGCCGATCCGCCGCCGGATCCCGTGACCTGGACGGTCGAGCTCGGCGAGGACCTCGGCCGGCTCGGCCGCTCGGCCTGGCGCCTGAGCGCCGCCGACCAGGCCGTGCTCGCCGCCAACCTCGACGGCGTGACGCCGCTGAGCCGCGAGGAGCGGGAGGTGGTCCACGGCGTCAACCGGCTGCGCTACCTCGCCGGGCTGCCGTTGCTGCGGGTCGTGCCGGGCTTGAACCGGGCCTGCCGCAACCACGTCGCCGACATGGTCGAGCTCGGCTTCCACTCGCACGACTCGCCGGTGCCCGGGCGCGAGAGCTACTGGCAGCGGGCCGAGCAGGAGGGGGCGCACGCGCGCAACGAGAACCTCAACCAGGGGGCGGCCAGCGCCGAGGAGGCGATCGCCACCTGGTGGCGCAGCTTCGGCCACCGCAAGGCGCTGATGGGCCCGTACCGCGACCTCGGCGTCGCCCACCAGGCGCCGCACTGGGTCTGCCTCTTCGACTAGCGGGCGCCGCTCCTCAGATCTCCCGGCCGAGGTGGCGCAGGATCTTCACCGGCGTGATCGGCAGCTCGCGGCAGAAGTAACCGGTGGCCTGGTGCACGGCGTGGGCGATCGCCGGCGCCGTCGGACAAGCCAGGCCCTCGCCGGCCTCCTTGGCGCCGAAGGGGCCCTCGGGCTCGTAGGTCTCGACCGTCTCCGACACGGAGGGCGGCATGTCCTCGGCCACCGGCAGCTTGTAGTCGAGCAGCGTGGCGTTGAGCGTGCGCCCCCGGTCCATCAGCAGCTCCTCCGAGAGCGCGTAGCCGAGGCTCATCTGGATCGAACCCTCCAACTGGCCCTCCACCGCCATCGGGTTGAGCTCGGTGCCGCAGTCGTGCACGGTGAACATTCGCTGGACCTCCGGAAGGCCGGTCTCGAGGTCGACGCGGACGTCGGCGACCTGGGCGCCGAAGCTGAAGGCGGGGCTGACCAGGCCGACGTCGCGCGGCGTGTAGTAGCCGCTGGCCTTGAGCGGCCGGCCGCGGTTGGCGCGCTGCGCCATCGCCACCGCCTCGCCCAGCGGAATGCGCCGCGACGGCTTGCTCTTCGAGTAGACGTGGCCGCCGCCGCAGGCGATCTCGTGGATCACGTTGAGGTCGAACTTGAGCGACACCATCTCGGCCAGGCGCTCCTTGACCTGGCGCGCGGCGTCGCGCACGGCGTTGCCGGCCATCAGCGTGACGCGGCTGCCCCAGGTGCCGAGGTCGGACTGCGGGCAGGCGGCGGTGTCGCCGGTGACCAGGCGGATGTCCTCGATCTTCAGCCCGAGCTCCTCGGCCAGGATCTGGCACAGGATCAGGTCCGAGCCCTGGCCGATGTCGGCGGCCAAGGTGGTGAGTTGCGCGGTGCCGTCGTCGAAGACCTTGACCTCGGCGCTGGAGAAGGGGTAGCGGGTGTTGAACCAGTTGAAGACGCCGCCGGAGATGAAGCTGTAGCAGGCGATGCCCAGCCCCTCGCCGGGCAGCTTGGCGGCCATGCGCGCGTCCCAGCCCGACAGCTCGCGCACCTTCTCCAGGCACTCGCGGAAGCCGCAGGAGCCGATGGTGGCCACCCCCGGGATGGCGTCGCCGGGCTCCATGGCGTTCTTCAGCCGCAGCTCGATCGGGTCGATGCCGAGCTCCTCGGCCGCCTTGTTCATCTGCATCTCGCCGGCGAACAGCGCCTGAGGGGCGCCGAAGCCGCGCATCGCCCCGGCCGGCGGGTTGTTGGTGTAGACGTAGATGCCGCGGTAGCGGTACGCCGGCACCTTGTAGAGCATCGCCCCGAAGTTGCCGATCAGGAAGGTCGCGGTCGGCCCCATGCCGTTGTAGCCGCCGCCGTCGAGCTTGGCGGTGACCTCCTTGCCGAGGATGGTGCCGTCCTGGCGGAAGGCGATCTTGGAGGTGATCTTCACCGGGTGGCGGCGCCGGCCGGTCGCCAGCTCCTCCTCGCGGCTCAGCGTGAATTTGACCGGCCGGCCGGTCTCGCGCGCCATCCACGCGGCGCAGAAGTCCCACGGCCGCAGCTCCATCTTGCCGCCGAAGCCGCCGCCGACCGCTGGCTTGATCACCCGCACGTCGTTCTCGCGAAGCTCCATGGTGCGCGCCAGCAGGCACTGGACGTAGTACGGCGTCTGCGTGGAGGTCCACAGCGTGATGCGGCCGTCCGAGTCCGCCCGCGCCAGCGCCGAGCAGGGCTCCATGTAGGCGTGGCTGACGGCGTGGGTGGTGAAGGTGTCCTCGCGCACGTAGTCGGCGGCGGCGAAGGCCTGCTCGAGGTCGCCGTAGTCGATGTCGCGCCTCAGGCTGAGGTTGTCGGGGTGCTCGTCGTGCACCGCCGGCGCGCCGTCGGCGAGGGCCTCGTCGACGCCGAAGACCGCCGGCAGCTCCTGGTACTCGACCTCGATCAGCGCCAGCGCCGCCTCGGCCGTGTCCTTGTCGACCGCCGCCACCGCCGCCACCTCGTCGCCGATGAAGCGGACCTTGTCGGTGGCCAGCACGGTCTCGTCCTGCAGCTCCGGCACCAGCCGCCAGTTGCCGTAGCGGATCGCCGGCACGTCCTGGCCGGTGATCACGCACTTCACGCCCGGCAGCGCCCGCGCCTTCGAGGCGTCGATGCGCTTGATCAACGCGTGCGCCACCGGGCTGCGCAGCATCGCCCCGTAGAGCATTCCGGGGAGCTGGATGTCGTCGGTGTAGATTGCCGCGCCGGTGACCTTGGCGCGGGCGTCGGGGCGCGGCAGGCGCTGGCCGATCAGGCTCTCGGGCGGTCCGCTGACGGGCCGGGCGGCGGGATCGGGCGCGGCCGGGGGGGTGCGGGCTTCGCTCATGCTCCTCCCTCCACCAGCGCCCGCAGGGCGCGCCGGGTCAGCACCTCGACCAGGTGCTGCTTGTACTCCTTGCTGGCGCGGAAGTCGGTGACCGGCTGGCACTCGCCGCGCGCGGTCCGCGCCGCCAGGTCGATGACCTCCGATGTGGGTTCGAGTCCCTCCAGCGCTGCCGCCGCGGACGCCGCCCGCATCGGCGTCGGCGCCACCGTGCCGAGGAAGATGCCGACCGCGCGGGCGAGGCCGTCCTCCAGCCGCAGCGCCGCCGCCACGCTCACCGCCGAGATGTCGACTTTCGAACGCGGCGAGAATTTCAGGAAGACCGTGCGCAGCGCCGGGTCGGGCGGCGGCACCAGGACGCTCGAGATCAGCTCCTCCGGCTCCCTCGCGGTGCGCCGCGGCCCGGTGATGAAGCCGTCGAGCGGCAGCTCGTGCTGGTCGTCCGGCCCGACGATGCGCACGCGCGCGCCGAGCGCCATCAGCGGCGGCGCGGTGTCGGCGCAGGGCGAGGCGTTGCACAGGTTGCCGACCACGGTCGCCTTGTGCCGCACCTGCACCGTCGCCAGGGTTCGGATCGCGCTCGCCAGCACCGGGTAGTGTTCCCGCACCGCCGGGTTGTCCTGGACCTCGGCCAGCAGGGCGCAGGCGCCGATCTCCAAGCCCGTCTCCGGATCGAAGCGGATGGCGTCGAGCCCGGCCACTCCCTTCAGCGCCACCACCTGACGGCAGCGCCGCTTGCCCGAGCGCAGCGAGGGCAGCAGGTCGGTGCCGCCGGCGAGCAGTTGGGTGTCGCGGCCGCGGTCGCCGATGGCGGCGAAGACCTCGTCGAGGGTGGCGGGCGCGTGGTAATCGAAGGCGGGGAGCCTCACGCCTTCCCCTCCGCGGCGGCGGCGCCGTGCGCGCCGCAGGAGCCGTCGCCGACGCAGGCCAGGACCGCCTCGACGATCTTGGTGTAGCCGGTGCAGCGGCACAGGTTGCCGGCCAGCGCGTGGCGCACGCTCGGCTCGTCGGCCGCCGGCTCGCGCGAGAGCAGCGCGGCCGAGGACATCACCATGCCCGGCGTGCAGTAGCCGCACTGGACCGCGCCGTGCGCGATGAAGGCCTCCTGCACCGGATGCAGCTCGGTGCCGGACGGCGCCAGGCCTTCGACCGTGGTGACCGATCGGCCGTCGGCCTCGACCGCCAGGGTCAGGCATGAATTCACCGGCCGGCCGTCCAGGTAGACGGTGCAGGCGCCGCAGTCGCCGGTGCCGCAGCCCTGTTTGGTGCCGGTCAGGTGGAGCTCGTCGCGCAAGGCTTCGACGAGAGTGAGGTTCGGACGGACCGCCACGCAGCGACGGTCCCCGTTCACCGTGAGGGTGATGGTGCGAGGTTCCATGTCTGTTCCCCCTGGCGGCGCGGGGAGCGCAGCGCCCGGTCGTGGCGGGAATCGGAGTCTAGTCGGTCGGGGCCTGGGGGACGAACGGCCTTGCGGGAGCACGGTCGAGGAGCACCTGCCCGAGTGCCCCACGTGGAATTCCTCTACCGCCTGTGCCGGGACGAGGCCGACCGGCGCGGGGCCAAGCAGCTCGAGCTGCGACGGCGTCGGGCCTGCTTCGACAGCCGCAAGTCGCTGGAGGATTTCGACTTCGCCTTCAATCCCAAGCTGCCGAAGGCGAAGCTGGTGGACTTGGCGACCTGCCACTTCATCGAGCTCCAGGAGAATGTGCTGCTGATCGGGCCGACCGGGGTCGGCAAGAGCCACGTGGCCCAGGCGCTCGGCGAGCGGACCTGTCGCGCCGGCTACTCGGTGCTCTACACCTCGGCACACCGGATGCTGGCGTCGCTGCGGGCGGCGCGTGCCGACCAGACGCTGGACCGGCAGATGCTGCGCTTCACGGCGCCGGATCTCCTGGTGGTGGACGACCTGGGCCTGCGGCCGCTGGAGCACGACGAGCCGATCGACCTCTACGAGGCGGTCCGGCAGCGGTATGAGCGGGGGTCGATGGTGCTGACCTCGAACCGGGCGCTGGAGGAGTGGTACCCGCTCTTCCAGGACGAGCTGATGGCCAGCGCGGCGATGGACCGGCTGCTCCATCACGCCCACCTGGTGGTGATGGAGGGCCACTCGTACCGGAACCCGCCGGGGGTGACCCGCGCAGGGCTGGAATCGGGGACCTGAGAGTGGACCAGCTTGGCCGGACTGAGGGTGGTCCAGCTTGGGTGAACTGGGGGTGGACTTGATAGGGCGAGCCTTGACACGAAGGAGTGGCGGCGGATATTGCCGTGGTTGCCGACGCCCTGGAGAGCGCTGGCGGCGTTCGGACAGGGCGGCAGGCGGTTTTGACGGTTGCGGCCAAGGGTGGCAGGTGACTTCGATATCCGCAGAATCGGCATCAACTCATGCTATGCGAAGGACTTGGAGCCGCACCCACAACAGCGGATGACGGAAGCACCTGGAGCCTGCTGCGCGGCTCTCCGGCGATTACCGCGGCGGGACTTTCACCCGCAAGTCCGACACAGCGTGCTCGGCGGGCTCCGGACCTCCAGAAGAAGGCCGGGGAGCGCTTCGCGTCAGGACACACAATCAACTCATGCAAGGCAAGCGACTTGCGAGGGCGCCAACAACAGTGGATGACGGAACCACCACTCAGATTCTGTCAGGGCGGCGGTTCATTCTTGCCGAAGGGAATGGTGCCCCTAGTTTTGGGTGAGAGGGCCCCGAATACCCCAAGAATGTTGACAGTTCGCCAGAAGGGAGTGAGGATGGAAGCTAGCAAGCCTCGTCGTGCCATCGAAGGTTGAGACACGGAAAAGCGACACCGAAGCCTTGTCGCTGGGGCGAATCCACTCGTAGGGAAACCTAAACCGAATTCCGATGCTCACATTAATCTGCCTAACTGCCTTCTGCCTCACAGAGCTGGAGATGCCCCAGGGGCTCCCTCCCACCGTATGGTATGTCGATGGGAACACCAATCCGATGCCGGGTTCATACCCCTCAATCACGGCCGCTTTGACGAACACTCAGCTCAAGGAGGGCGATACGGTTTCGATTGTTGGGCTGTTGGACTCGAACCTAAATCCCGCGCCCTATTCGGAGGCCACAACCTCGGAGGGATTCCCACTTCCAGTGAAGGAAGGCATCACTCTCAACAAGTTCGGTTCAGATCCGGTCTACATTTGGTCGAGTAATATTTCGGCAGCACCTGATCTTCTTGATTTCCCTGATACTGTGGGGAAGTTCTTGACCACCATTACAAATATAACTCTCGGTGGTGGCGCGAGGGCCGCGTCAATTGTCACATCAGGCTCAGAAGAAAAAGAAGTACTATTCAAGTCAGTTGACTTCATCGGAGACGAATACGGTGTTTTTGCGGAGGCCAATGGCGGAAATATCTACCTCCAGGTGAAATGGTGCAACTACCGTTACGTATCTGGCGGCTTGACCTTTCCGCAAAGGAACCCTACTGCTGCCCTTTCCTTGATTGCGAAGGAAGGCAGCCCAGATGGGGTTATTGAGGCGTACGTCCAATCCCTCAAAGTTCTCGGTACATTCCCTGACCCGACCCCCCTTGCCTGGGAGAATGACACTAGATCCGCAAATGAGTATGAGCTAGCGTTGCATGGAGGCCCTGCCGTAACTGCAGCGTCCCGCGTGATAAATGTGTCAACAAGCGGCGCTGATGGTGAGCACGACGTTTTTGGAAACCTCAAGCGAATCCCAAAAGTTGACCTGGAATTAGTTAACTGCGAGATTGACGGTAAGGTCACCGGCGCCAATGCGCCGGGATGGGACATTGGACTTTACGCTAATTGCAAAAACTCAACTGGTGGCGCAACTCAGGACTACGCATCTGCTTACGAAATTTCAATGACTGGGTGCACCATTGAAAATTGCGCATTGGACGGCATTTTCGTTGATGCTGACTTACAGGCCAGAGGATCCTTGTGGCTTGATGGAACAGTCATTCGAGACATTGGGAAAGGCAGGTCTGTCGGAAGTCTGTTCCCAGCATTCAACGGCGTTCATTTGTATTGTTATGAAGGGTACCTCGGGTTCGATGCGCGTGACTCCGAGATTTACGGCTGCTCGGGGAATGGCGTCATTGCCCACTGCCCGGGCACCATGATTGCCTGCTACAAATGGCCGAAAGGTCTTCTTACCAAGCTGATTGGTCTGGACATTCATGATAATGGCGCCAATGGGATAGAGTTTGCCTCAGCTGCAACCTATATTCCCGAAAACCCCTCCGGGTTTGGGTCACAGGGAGCGATTGTGGGAGGCACCTGGGATGATTGGAGTCAAACAGGGAACTTGAGCATCACTTGGAACGCTCAAAAGAACTTCCATATTGATTCTGGGCAAGGTGTCATCGACCGTTGTTCGGTCTACGAGAATGGCAGGTGGGGAGTCAAGGCAGAGGTGCAAGATACTTTTGGCCCGGAACTGGTTCATGCCAGGTTTTCCAATACATATATCTGGGGTAACACGTTAGGTGGGTATAAAGCGAAAGTAGACACAGATCCAAACGATACTTATTTGATTACTCCCTTTGTCAATTGTACGGTTGCAGATCATTCCAATAGCACTTGGAGTGCCGATGTGGAAGGTCCGAACGCCCCTGTTTACCTGTATTCAAATGATCCGTACGCACCTGCAGTTGGTGATCCTCGGACTAGTTTCTTGAATTGCATTTTCCAACAGTCCAGCCCAACATCCGATGACTTCAGTCCGACTTTGGAGGGGTTGATCGTTAGCTTTAGTAGTAGCACTTCGCCTGCCGACAAGATTGAGATTGGGGGGGACAGGTTCTGGTCTACTGCCAAGGTCGTTTCCTCCTACCCCTCTTGCGCAGACGCTTCGACACCCTTTGCTGGACTTGCGGATCCAACTCTCTTGGGGGCGTATTGGTATTTCTTAAATCCAAGCGGCAGTGGTCTTGCTTCTTTTAAGAACTTCGCGATTGACGCATTGGATGTCGATTCGCCGGAATCTTCAGTGGACTTCATTCTCGCACCACGTCCGGACACTGCTTCGGGCCTTCGCGATAAGGGCGGCAATGAAATCCAATAACAGATCCGTCGTGGTTCTGGCCTTTTGGGGCTTGGCCGTGTTCCCTTGTCTTGGCCAAGACCTCGTCCACCCTGTGCCTGGGCAATCTTGGAAAGTCCGTGAGGTACTGGATCCACGTCCAGTCCACCCCTCCCACCTCTACTCATTCCGTTACGCGGTTCCCCAAGGAGATCTGGATGGAGACGGAAGAGGTGAAGTCTTCATTGACGGCGTTAGCTACTCCTCTTCTGGAGTAGGCTCAGCTTGGGAGGAGGCATTCCTGAGCTTTGGGAGTGGTCGGGAGTGGCTAAGCGAGAGCCTCCTCGATTCGTCCCGTTACTATCCAAGCGGCGGTAGAGTCTGGGCAGTTGCCACCTTAAACACACCTTCTGGACTCCTACATGTCACCAGGGATTTTCTGAGCGACGATCTTCTTGTCTGGGACTGCAATACTCGAACTCTCCTCCTTCAGGTCCCTCCGCCAGCGCCACCTCCCGGGTTCCCTTCTCCCTCTGGTTTCTTCGCGTTTCATAATGCCGGGGATCTGGATCTTGACGGCTGGGATGATTTGTTCTTCCAAACGTCCGCTTTTGGAACGGGGATCGACTACTTCGTGTGCGGCCGGCTCGATGGAAGGCTCTGGCAAGCTGTTTGGCTCAACTACGATTTCCTGGCTCCAATTGCCCCTGAGCGGACGGTGAATCGAGTTGATGGAAACCCGCCAGACTTCAATGTGGATGGTGTCGCAGACTATCTAGTGACACCTAGAACTACATATCCCGGAGAGGTGACTTTGGCTGCTGTCTCTGGAATCGATGGTACCATTATCTGGCAATGCACTGATGACCCCGGTTACTGGGGGCTCAATCGAGAGGGCTTTGCCGCCGATGACTTGACGGGTGACGGAGTGCCAGATGTTCTTTTCATGGTGCCTCCGGACCGATTTAGTGGACTCAACCTAGGATTAGGTTACCTCAAATTGTTCGATGGACAGACGGGATCCCTGGTCTGGAATGAGTCTTTTGCCAGTCTTGAACAATGGATTGGACCGTTTGGGACTCTCCTTCCTGATTTCCCGGTGTTTCCTACCTCTTCCTTGGCTCAATCCGATGGAGAGATTGCTGTTGGTTTTGGTTTCCGCAGAACGGCTAATGCGCCACTCAATCACTGCTTGGCATTCTATGATTCGGCAACTGGCGCCCTACTCGATGTCGCATTTCCACAAGACGATCTTCTTCCTTGGCGCCAGGAGTCCTTCGATCAAGAATATCCGTTTGATCTTCTCGGAGACATCGATCGCGACGGCTTTCGAGAATTAGGTGCAATTTCTCTTTCACCATCTGGCGATCGTCTCTTTGTTGTTCTGGGGCGGCAAACGCTTTTCCTTCCCTCAGTGGGCTCCCTGGGGGAGTTGGTTCAAGGCGATTTGCTCTTGCCAGGCGCGAGCGGAATGGGGTTTCAGGTGCTTGCCTCTGGGCAGTTCGCAGGCCATGGTGGGGTCCATGTAGGGATGTGGGAAACAGCCCTCACCAATGACAGGGTCTTTCAAACGACCTTGTCTCGACCTATTCGCGGCCAGATTGGGCCCACCGGCGAGGCTCACTTCCATTTTCAAATACCACAAGCTAGTTCCTTGAGTGGTAGGCTCTTCTTCCTGCGAGCAGTGATGCCGGACCCCGCCAACCCTGCCGATCTATGGACCCAGTCAACGCTTGAGGTTCTTAAGATCAACTAATGGGTGCTTCCATCATCCGCTGTTGTCATGCGGCTAGTTTCCTGCGGAATTGCCGCCTCGCGGCCATCGGCCTGTGGTCTGACTCCCGATATCGGTTGTCCCGCTCAAAAACCTCATCCGGCCTATCTAACGGTGGATTTCCCAGCTTGACCATTCCTGGCCGCCCTCCGAGCCTGTCCAGGACTTCAAAAAGTTGGCACTACAGACCCGCTCGGGGAGCCAAAACAGAAGAGGCCGCTGGAGCGATCCGGCGGCCTCTTTCTTTGGGGTGGCTGGTGAGTGGATTGGAAGTGGCGGTTTCACCGAGGGTTACGGACGCGGCCGTTCCGGGGTGCGCCAGCCTGTTAAGCGGTCTGCCTGCAGGAGCCTGAATGGCACCCCCGCTCCTGCTCTTCTGTTAAGCGGGGAGACTCTCCGGCGCTCTCCACGAGAGTCAACGCGATTGGCGGGCGGGAAGACGGTGAGACAGTGTTCCTCCCCGTGCTGCGTCAGAGAAATGCGACAGGGTTTCGTTCTACGGGACACCGGTCGAGACCGCTCCGGGCGAGGTCGCCCAGGTCGATTTCGGGTACCTCGGCCTCCTCTACGACCCCGATCGCGGTGTGCTGCGCCGCGCCTGGATCTTCGTCCTGACCCTCGGCTACAGCCGTCATCTCTGGGCCGATATCGTCTTCGACCAAAAGTCCGAGACCTGGCTCGGGCTCCACGTCCGGGCCTTTCAGGAGCTCGGCGGGGTCCCCGGCACGGTCGTCCCGGACAATCTCAAGGCCGCAGTGATCCGCGCCGCCTTCGGCGTCGACGGCGAGCCGGTGCTGCAGCGCAGCTACCGCGAGCTGGGGCGCCACTACGGCTTCCGCATCGAGCCGACCCCGCCGCGCAGCCCGGAGAAGAAGGGAAAGGTCGAGTCGGCGGTCAAGTACGTCAAGCGCAGCTTCTGGGCGCCGCGCGAGCTCAGCGACATCCGCGACGCCAGGGCGCAGCTGCGTCTGTGGCTGGCCGGGGTCGCCGGCAAGCGCGTCCACGGGACGACGCGCCAGCAGCCGCTCGTGCTCTTCGAGCAGGAGGAGCGGGCGGCGCTTGCGCCGCTTCCTCTCCGGCCTTTCGAGCTGGTGGTGTGGAAGCAGGCCAAGGTCCACCAGGACGGCCACGTCCAGGTCGACGGGGCGCTCTATTCGGTGCCCTGGCCGCATCTCGGGGCGGAGCTGTGGGTCCGCGGCACGCCGAAGAGTGTCACGCTCTACCACGAGGACGAGCGCCTGGCCACCCATGCGCGGGTGGGCAAGGGCAAGAGGAGCACGGTCGAGGAGCACCTCCCCGAGTACCGCCGAGACCTGCGGCACCGCAGCCGCAGCTACTGGGAGACCCGGGCTGGGAAGATCGGCCCCGAGGCCCTGGTCTACATCGGCGAGGTCTTCGACTCCGACGACGTGCTGTCGAAGCTGCGCACGGTGCAAGGGATCGTGGCCTTTCTCGAGAAGTATCCGAAGGAGCGTGCCGAGGCGGCCAGCGCCCGCGCTCGATACTTCGGCTGCTACGCCCTCGGTGGGCTCAAGCGCATCCTGCGCCAGGCCCTCGACCTGCAGCCGACTCCGGAGGCGAAGCCGCGCGCCTGGATGAAGGGGGCGCGCTACGCCCGGAGACCCACCCCGACTCTCTACAGCCCACAGGAGGCCCAAGATGGGGATCACCGATGAACTGACCCCGGTGCTGAAGAAGCTCCGGCTGAGCGGCGTGCTCCAGACGCTCGACGTGCGGACGCGCCAGGCCACGGAGGAGAATCTCTCCCACGTGGAATTCCTCTACCGCCTGTGCCGGGACGAGGCCGACCGGCGCGGGGC
>JACNJP010000012.1 GCA_014382465.1 Planctomycetota bacterium | reverse complement strand
ATGCGCGGGAATTCGCCGCCGACCAGAGCACCCCCCGCAGCGTGCGGGGAGACTTCATGGTCGCCTACGTCCGCTGACTGCGCCTTCGCGGGCGCGAGGCGCTGCCCGCGCTCCGGAAGCGGCTCCAGCGCCACGCTCTGGCGGTGACGGCCGCGGCGGTCTCCGCCGTCACGCGGCTCGACGCCGCCGGCGGCGAGAGCTACGCCAAGCAGGTCCTCGCCGACCCGCGGGCGCCGGTCGAGGCCCGGGTCGCCGCGCTGCGCGGGCTGGACGCCCGGCGCTCGGTCTTCGCCCGCGTCGAGGCGCTGCGCCGGCTCGGCCGGGCCGAGGGGCCGCTCCTGATCGAGTGCCTGCAGGTGCTGCGGCGGAACCCGGAGCTGCAGGACGCGCCCTACCTCGTCGAGCTGCTGCACCGCCGCGAAGGCCGGCCGGCCAACGAAGCCGTTCGGCTGCTGCAGAAGCTGACCGGCTACAAGATCGGCCGGGACCCGCGGGCTTGGCGTTTCTGGATGCTCAAGCACCGCGCCCAGGGCACGGCCTTCCGGGCCGCCGAAGATGCGCCGGGCGAGGCCGGCACCGAGACCATCACCTACCTCGGCATCCCGATCCTGGGCGAGAAGGTGGTCTTCGTGCTGGACTCCAGCGGCTCGATGGAGACGCCGCTGCCGGAGCACACCGCCCTCACCCGCGGCGCGCGCGCCGTGCAGGAGCTGATCGGCCTGCTGCCGCGGCTGCCCGAGCGGGCGGCCTTCGACGTGGTCTTCTTCCAGACCGACGTCGAGAGCTACGCCCGCAAGCTGGTGCCGCGGAGCGAGGAGAACCTGCTGGAGATCATCGCCTGGCTGCGGCGTCACGCCTTCACCGGCGGCACCAACCTTCACGACGGCCTTCGACAGGCCTTCGAGCACGACGGCGTCGAGGAGATCTTCCTGCTCAGCGACGGCGAACCGACCGTCGGCGAGCTGATCGAGCCGGGCCGGATCGAGGCCCGGGTGCGGCGCTGGAACCGCTGGCGCAACGTCCGCGTCAACACCATCTCCTTCGGCGCCCCGCCCGAGGCACGCAATTTCCTCTACCGCCTGGCCCAGGCCCACGACGGCGTCTGCCGGGTCATCTGGTGAGCCAGGAGGATCCCGAAGGTGTCAGGCTCATCTGAATGGTTTCGCTCCGACCTCCCGGCTCCAGACTTGCCGGGACTCCCGCGCGGATCGAGGATGCTGGCATGTCGGACTCCCTCCGGACGCTCCCTCTGGTCCTGGTCAGCGCCGTCCTCGCCTCTGCGGTCACCGCTTGGATCCTCCAGCGGCCGCCGGCCGCCGATGAATCCGAACTCAGCGCCGACGCTCTGCGCCGGGCGCGGCTGGAGCGGGACAGCCTCCGTGACCGTCTGGCCGAGTTGGAACGGTCGCGCGCGATCGCCGTGCCGGCCGATGCCATCCGGTCTCCTGTCCTGGACGATGCCGCCATTCAGCGCGCCGTCGACCGGTGGATGCAGCAAAATCCCGGCGCGTCCAGCCGCGGAGTCGGCGGCGGAGCCGATGAAGCCGGGGCTGCACCAGCCGCCGGCGCCCCCGTCTTCGAGGACGTGGACAGCGCCTTCGCCGCGCTGCTGGCGGACGGTCTGGACTTCGACCGCCGTTCGGAGCTGTGGCAGCGCATCGGCGAGGCCGGTCTGACCGACGCGGTCCTCGAGGCCCTGGAGCAGCAGGCCGAGGACCACCCGGGCGACCCCCAGCTCCAGCTCGTCCTCGGCGAGGCCTACCTCGAGCAGGTGTTCCAGGCCGGCAACAGCCCCCAGGCCGGCGCCTGGGCCATGAAGGCCGACGCCGCCTTCGACCTGGCCCTGCAAGCGGACCCGGGCCACTGGGACGCCCGCTTCACCAAGGCGGTGTCGCTGTCGAACTGGCCGCCCTTCCTCGGCAAGCAGAACGAGGCCATCCGCCACTTCGAGCTGCTGGTCGACAAGCAGGGCTCCAGCGCCTCGCGGCCGTCCTACGCCGACACCTACCTGATCCTGGGCAACCTCTATCAGCAGACCGGCCGTCCGCAGGACGCCCTGCGCGTCTGGCGCCTGGGCGCCGGGCTGTTCCCCGGCCGCCAGGACATCCTCGACCAGATCGCCGCGGTCGATCCCTAGTGCTCGGTCCCAGGTATTCGTCGACGAATACCTGGGACCGGGCACTAGGACGGGTCGAAGACGCCCGCCCTGGTCCCTCCTCGCCGGCCGGGTCTTCCGATCAGGGCAGGACCTCGACCATGGCCGAGGCGGAGGAGAGGCTCGGCGCGGTGGCGGGGACGAAGGAGACCGCCGCCGACCAGAAGCGCCGGCCGACGAAGGCCGCCAGCAAGCCCGGCGGGGCGTCGTAGCGGGCGGCGCCGTCGCCGTTGGCGTCGAGGGTGCCGAGCGCGCCGACGAAGCCGCCAGGGTGCTGGCCGCTGCTGGAGGAGCCGAAGATCGAATCCTGGGTCAGCGGGACGTCCAGCCCCAGGAACACCGAGGGGCCGGTCCCGCTGGCGGACAGCAGCAGGACGTAGCCGAGGCCGGCCTCGCTCTGGGGGAAGTCAATGTCCCACTGCAGCAGCCCGCCGGCGGCGGCCGACAGGCGGGAGGGGCCGAAACGGAGGGACG
>JACNJP010000013.1 GCA_014382465.1 Planctomycetota bacterium | reverse complement strand
CGACGGTTACGGCGCCCTCCGGCGTCGGCCCCCCGCGCGCCCCCGGCCCCCTGCGGCTCGACGGGGCCGAGCAAGCACTGACGGTCGAGACCCGCACGACCCTGCTCGAAGCGCTGCGCTGGCAGCTCGGGCTGAGCGGCACCAAGGAGGTCTGCGGCCGCGGTTCCTGCGGCGCCTGCACCGTGCTGGTGGACGGGAGGCCGACCCTCTCCTGCATGACCCTGGCGGTCGACGTCGTCGGCAAGGAGGTCTCCACGATCGAGGGCTTCGGCGATCCGGACTCGCCGGGGCGGGTCCAGCGCGCCTTCGCCGAGCACGACGCGGTGCAGTGCGGGTTCTGCACGCCGGGCATGGTCGTCGCCACCGAGGCGGCGCTGCAGCGGAACCCCGCCGCGACCGGCGCCGAGCTGAAGCAGGCCCTGGCCGGCAACCAGTGCCGCTGCGGCAGCTACAGCAAGATCTTCGACGCCCTCGGCGACCTCGCCGGCGAGCCGCCGGCGGCGGTGCTCGACGGCAACCGCCGCGCCAGCCTCGAGCCCGAGCTGCCGCGGGTCGACGGACCGCTGAAGATCTGCGGCAAGGCCGAGTACTCGGCCGACAAGCGGGCCGCGGGAATGGTCTTCGCCCGCCACGTGCTGTGCCCCTTCGGCCAGGCCAAGCTGGTCTCGGCCGACGTCGAGGCGGCGCGCCGGCTGCCGGGCGTGATCGAGGTCGAGGTCCACGCCGGCCGCGACTACGGCTACAGCGGCGCGCCGGCCGGGCACGTCTGCGCCGAGTCGCCGGCGGCGCTACGCGACGCCATCGCCGCGCTGGCCCTCGAGTGGGACTTCGAGCCGGTCGAGACCGACTGGCTGGCCCTGCACCAGGCGCAGCACGGCGCCTTCCCGCCGGCCGAGGCCGACCTGGCCGCCTTCAGCGGCGCCGACGGCGCGGCGGCCGCGCTGGCGGAGGCCGACGTCGTGGTCGAGGCGGCCTACCGCACCCAGGTCCAGGTCCACACGCCGCTCGAGCCGCACGGGGCGATGGTCGACCCGACGGTGCAGCCGGTGCAGTGCTGGGTCAGCACCCAGGGCACCTTCACCTGCGTCGAGGCCATGAAGAGCGGCCTCGAGCTCGACGAGGAGGACTTCCAGGTCCGCTGCGACCACGTCGGCGGCGGCTTCGGGAGCAAGTTCGGCGCCGGCCGCGAGGGTCTGCTGGCGGCGCAGCTCGCCGGCCGCCACGGCCGCCCGGTGCGGGTCTTCAACGACCGCGAGGGCGAGCTGCTGGACACCGGCAATCGGCCGGGCTCGCTGCAGTGGTACCGCGTCGGCGCCAGGAAGGACGGCAAGCTGGTCGGCGGCTACATCCGCACTGCCGGGATCGTCGGGGTGGGCGGCGGCGGCGGCGTCACGACGCCCTTCCTCTACGACTTCGGCGCGGTCGCCCGCTCGCACGACGACGTCTCCGGGCCGCACGGCGCGCCGCGCGCCTTCCGCGCGCCGGGCAGGCCGCAGGGCACCTTCGGCGTCGAGAATTTCATGGACGAGATGGCTGGGAAGCTCGGCATCGACCCGGTCGAGCTGCGGCGCGTCAACGAGACCAGCCAGGTGCGGCGCGAGATGCTGGCCGAGGGCGCCAGGCTGATCGGCTGGTCGGAGCGGCGGCCGAGCGGCAGCCAGACCGGCCGGCTGCGGCGCGGGCTGGGCTGCGCCGGCGGCGACTGGGGCAACGGCAAGGGCCGCTGCGAGGTCCGCATGACCGCCAAGCCCGACGGCACGGTGCACGTGTACAGCGGCATGCAGGACATCGGCACCGGCGAGCGCACGGTGATCATCGACCTGACCGCCGAGGCCCTCGGGCTGTCGCGCGAGCAGGTCGTGCTGCACCTGGCGAACTCGCACTACCCCTACGGGCCGGCCAGCGGCGGCTCGGTCACCGCGCGGCTGACCGCGCCGACCATCCGCGACGCCTGCGCCAAGCTCAAGCCGCGGCTCCCGGCCGGCGAGGAAGTCACCGTCGAGGGCTCCTTCAACGATGACTACTGGGGCCGCGGCGGCTCCGAGGCGGTTCAGTTCGTCGACCTGACGGTGGACGCCGAGACCGGCGTCGTGCGCATCCAGAAGATCGTCGCGTTGCAGGCCTGCGGACTGGCGGTGAACCGCAAGACCGCCGAGAACCAGATCTACGGCGGCGTCATCCAGGGCATCGGCTACGCGCTGTTCGAGGACCGCGCCACCGACCCGCAGCTCGGCTACATGATGAACGCCAGCCTCGAGCGCTACCAGTTCCCCGGGCCGCTGGAGGTGCCCGAGATCGTGCCGGTGCTGTGGGGCGGCGAGGACGGCCTCGGCGTCCGCGCGCTCGGCGAGCCGTGCACCGTGCCGACCGCCGGCGCCATCGCCAACGCCGTCGCCAATGCCATCGGCGCGCGGGTGCGGGAGATCCCGATCACACCGGAACGGGTGCTGCGCGCCCTGGGGGAGCGGTCATGAGGCGCTTCGAGTACAGGGTCCCCGAGACCGCCGCCGAGGCCGCGCGCGCCGGCGCCGAGGGTTCGGCGCTGCGCAAGGCCGGCGGCATCGACCTGATCGACCGCATGAAGGAGGGGCTGGACCGGCCGGCGGGGGGCGTCGGCCTGCACAAGGCCCCCC
>JACNJP010000014.1 GCA_014382465.1 Planctomycetota bacterium | reverse complement strand
GGGTTTCCATAGTGCATTGCGACTGGCGCGCGGCACTCGCGACGGATGGCTTGACGAACGAGCCGACGGCACGCGCTTCCGCTACGCCGCCTCATGGCTGGCGGCGCCGAATGCCCAGCCGATCAGCCTGACCCTGCCGCTGCGCGAGCCGCCGTACGACTTCCCCTCGGTGCCGCCCTTCTTCCTCGGCCTGCTGCCGGAGGGCTGGCTGCTCGACCTGGCCCTGGGCAAGCTCAAGCTGTCCCGCGACGACCCCTTCGGCCTGCTGCTGAGCCTCTGCCGCGACTGCGTCGGCGCGGTGTGGATCCAGGCGGGGGAGCCGGCCGATGGCTGAGCTCTGCCGCCTCTGCCTCGGCCCGACCGAGGACGGTGCCGAGCACCCGGCCTGCCTGCGCCGGCTCTTCGGCCGCCCGCAGCGCCCGCCGATCGAGGTCGATCCGGCCAACCTGCACTGGTTCGGCCAAGAGATGGCTGGCCGGGCCTCCGTCTCCGGGGTGCAGCGCAAGGTCTCCCTCGGCTGGAGTCACAAGCACCTGCGGGTGGTGGCCGGGCGCTCCTCGTACCTCCTCAAGCCCGCCGAGAGCGCCTACCCGTCCTTGCCCGAGAACGAACACCTCAGCATGAAGCTCGCGGAGCTCGCCGGCTTCGAGGCGCCGCCCTGCGGGCTGGTGCCGCTGCGAGACGGCAACCTGGCCTACCTGGTGAAGCGATTCGATCGCCGCGGGCACGGCCGCCGCCTCGCGATGGAGGACTTCTGCCAGCTCGCCGGGCTGCCACCGGCGGAGAAGTACCAGGGCTCCGCCGAACAGTGCCTGAAGCTGGTGCGTCGCCACTCGACGGCGCCGGGCGTCGACGCCGCGCTCCTGTTCCGCCTGTTCCTGTTCGCCTGGTGGATCGGCAACGGCGACCTCCATCGCAAGAACCTCGCCCTGTTGTGCCCGGACGCCCAGACGGCGCGGCTCGCTCCGGTCTACGACCTGGTGAACACCGCCATCCTGATCCCGGAGGACTCGCTCGCGCTCACCGTCCGCAGCAAGCGGTCCCGGCTCGACCGCGCAGACTGGCGCAGCTTCGGCGCCGACGGCGGACTGCCCGAGAAGCTGGTCGCGAAGGAGCTCGACCGTCTGCCGGCGCTGCTGGATGCGGCGCTCGCCTTCGTGCAGGCGTCCTTCCTGCCGGGCCGGCTCCGCGCCGCCTACGCCGAGCAGCTCCGGGCCAGATCGACGGTGCTGGAAGCCCGCGAGGCGGGGGAGGAAGGATGAAGCGGAATACGCATGGCATTTGGAGCCGGCCTGGGGCGCTCGCGGCGGCGGCGGTCGCGGTCTTCGCGGTCGGAGTCTTCCTGGCCCTCTCCGACCTCGCATCCTCCAATCGGGTGCACGAGCTGGATTCCTCGCCCTGGGTGACGCTGCTGTTCGCCGCCAGCGCCGTCCTCACGATCCGCGCCCTGGTGGCGCTGCGCCGGGCCTCGCGCTCAGCCGGCGCGGCGGCGCCGAAGGCCGTCGGCTGGCTGGCCGCCGGGATGCTCGCCTTCCTCTCGCTCGCGCTCCTCGGCTTGCTCGTCGCCGCCGGGACCGCCGTCCAGTACCTCCGCGCCTGAGTCCGCCGGCAGCGGGTGGGCCTGGAAGAAGGCCACTGCCACCTCGGCCAGCTCCGGCCACATCCGGTGGCCGCCCGCGTGCTGGAGCAGGAAGACGTCGGCGCCGCTCGGCGACGGGAAGCGGACCACGCCGTCCACCGCCGGCCACGGCTCGCCTTCGCCGCAGTCGAACAGCCGCTTGAGTCCGTCGAGGGTGCGCTGCTGCCAGCTCCAGCGGACCAGCGGATCGTCCGGGCTGCCGAAGTGCAGCACCGGCCGCGGCGCCAGTTCCGCCTGGCGCAGGGTCTTGGTGGCGGCTGCTGCGGAGGGGGCGAAGGAGGCGAATTCCCGGCCGCGTTCGGCCCACAGCAGGTAGGTGAAGCCGCCGCCGTTCGAGTGGCCGGTGGCGTGCAGCCGCCGCGGGTCGAGCACCAGCTCCTCGCCGAGCTGCTCGATCATCACGTCGACGAAGGCCAGGTCGCGGCCGTCCTGGGCGTCGGCGTCTCCCTGCCAGCCGAAGCGCTTGCCTTCCGGGTCGGTGAGGGCCCCCGGGGTCCTCAGCCCCTGCGGGTAGACGACCACTGCCTCCGGCCAGCTCCGGTGCACCGGCGCGCGGCGCGCGATCTGCCGCGCGGTGCCGCCGTGGCCGTGGAAGACGAACACCAGCGGCGCGCCCTTCGCCGCGGCCAGCGCCTCGGGCGCGAGCCCGTCCCGGCGGATCGCGCTCTCGGGGGTGTGGACCAGCGCCCAGCGCTCGGTCTCGCCGACCTGGAAGCTGCGCGAGACCAGCTCCGCCTTCCTCACCGCGGCCGGCTCCTGCTTCGCGTCGGCCGGCGGATCGATTCTCGGCAGGACCTGAGCCGAGGCCGCCGCGCAGGTGCCGGCCAGCGCCAGCAGGAGGGTGAGGGCGAGCGAGAAGGCGCGCGGCTTCATGGCGTCCATTCTGGACCTCAACCCCGGACCGGCCAAGGGTTCCGGAGAGCGGCTAGTGGGCTGCCGCCAGCCGCTCCGCCACCAACACCACGTCCTCCAGACAACCGGCGGCGCTCGCCAGCCGC
>JACNJP010000449.1 GCA_014382465.1 Planctomycetota bacterium | reverse complement strand
GAAACCACCGAGAGCTACACCCGTGCCCCCCCCGGCGCCCTGTCGCGCGCGAGGCGCAAGTTGGAAAAAGGGGGCGCCAGGGGGGGACGGGGGGCGGAAAACAAGGGGGGGAGCAGCACCCCGGCCGGCTACCTGAGGAGTCCCTGAACCGCCTCGATTCGTGGCTCGAGGAAGGTCGGGCGGGGACTATGCAGTGGCTCGAGGAGGGCCGCCCTGCGATGGGCGCCCTGACCGACTGGAAGCCCTGGGCGCGATCCTCGCTCCTGTTCACCGCCTCGTACTCGAGGCCTGGCGGCGGTTTCCGGGGCGGCGGCAAGGTCGCGCGCTACGCCCTCGGCCGGGACTACCACAACCACCTCGGCAGGCGCCTGCAGAAACTCGGCCGACGCCTCAGGGAGGACGGTGAGCTCGGGCGGTTCCGCGCCGTCGTCGACGCCGCGCCGGTCCTGGAGCGGGAATGGGCCCTCGAGGGCGGGGTCGGCTTCCGCGGCAAGAACACCCTGGTCCTGGACCCTGCGCGGGGCCCGTGGCAGCTCCTCGCCGAATTGATCGTCGACCGGGACTGGCCCCGATGGACCCCGACGCCGCCCGCCGCGAGCTGCGGAAGCTGCACCTCATGCCTCGACTCCTGCCCCACGGACGCCTTCACGGGCCCCTGGTCGCTCGACCCTCGCCGCTGCATCTCGTACCTCACCATTGAGTGCCGCGGCGTCATCCCTCGCGGTCTGCGCCCCCTGATGAGCGACTGGGTGTTCGGCTGTGATCGCTGCCTCGAGGTCTGCCCCTTCGGGACCGGCGGCGAGGACGCATCCGAAACCTGGGGCATCCTTCCGGCCCTCGGCCGGTGGTCGCTGGAGGATCTGCTCCAGGTCTCGGAGCCTGATTTCGACCAGGCCTTCGAAGGCAGCCCGATCCGGCGCGCGGGCTGGGCGGGGCTGCTCCGGAACGCCTGCGTCGCCCTCGGCAACCTCGGGCGCGGAGCCGAAGCGCTGCTGGGCGCCACGAATCACCCGGAGTGGCTGGTCCGGGGCCACGCAGCCTGGGCGCTGGGACGCCTCGGAATCCGAGCTCCTTTGGCCGCCCTGCTCGACCGCGAGCCTGACCCGCGTGTCCTCGAAGAGATCCGAGCGAGCCTGGACCAAAAGGGCAAGTCCTAAATTCACGACTTAAAGAGTCCGACAATCCGGACTCAAGCGCCCCTCTGCGGCCCAAAGACCGGCCCGGAGGCTTTAAACAACTTCCTAAAAGTGCTTGTGAATTAAGTACTTAAGGCTTCTTCAAGCCGTCCCCACGGACGATCCGGCAAGCGGTTTGCACCATGGCCGGCCCGCACTTGGTGCGGCCTTCCTCCCCTCCAATCCCCTTCCCCTCCGCTTCCATCACCCCATGCAGCACAGCAGCTTCTACACCGAGACGAAGTACTGCCCCAAGTGCGACGACTATGTTCGTTTCCTCCAGAGTGTGCAGGCCTGTTACTGCGTTGAATGCGGTTCGAGGGTCCACCTCTTCAGCCTGGACGACCGAAAGGCCTTCCTGCAGCGAATCAAGGAGGAGCGGGCCGCCAAGAACGACGGGCACAAGCGGGTTTCCTGACTCTCTGTTCGCGGGGCGCCCTGCCGGGGGCAGGCCGCTCCGCACCTCCGCAGCGGCGGCTCCATTCTCCCGGCCTCCTCAGGCCGGAGGCCGCCGCGGCGAACTTAAGCTGGAGGCGTGCGTCCGCCTCTGTTCCGCCTCTGTTTCCTGCTGAGCCGCGGCCTTTGCGGGGGTCGCGAGCCGCTCGCCGTCCTCGAGGCGGCAGTCCACGGGGGCGTTGACTGCGTCCAGCTCCGGGAGAAAGAGATGT
Source organism: Planctomycetota bacterium (assembly GCA_014382465.1). Lineage (GTDB taxonomy): Bacteria > Planctomycetota > UBA1135 > UBA1135 > UBA1135 > J029. The sequence goes on along the minus strand of JACNJP010000449.1, from coordinate 795 downwards.
CCGGCGCGGAGCTCTATGAATGGGGCCGCAAGCTGCGCCGGGAGTGCCGCCGGTTGGGGGTGCCGCTGGTGGTCAACGACCACCTCGAGCTGGCGCTGGCGCTGGGCGCGGAAGGGGTGCACCTCGGCCAGGAGGACCTGCACGCGGATGACGCCCGCCGCCTGGCGAGCGACTCGCTGTGGATCGGCCTGAGCACCCACGATCTCGAGCAGCTGGACGAAGCGGCCGAGCTGCGGGTGGACTACGCCGGCTTCGGTCCGGTGTTCGCCACCCCGACCAAGGGCTATGGAATCGGGCTCGGGGCACCCCAGCTCGCCGCCGCCCTGGCGATCGCCCGGGTGCCGGTGGTGGCGATCGGCGGCATCACGCCGGAGAACGCCTGGATGATCCCGGAGCAGGCAGGGGTGGCGGTTTCGACCGCGATCGGCCTGGCGGAGGACCCCACGGCCGCCGCGCGCGGGCTGCTCGCCGCCCGGCTCTGAGGCTTGCGCGGCACACGGCGGCCTCGCCCAGTGGTATTGTGCCGGGCGATGAGCCTCTCCCGCCGAGAGTTCCTTTCCCGGTCCGCCGCCGCCGCGTCGGCGGTGCCCGTCCTGGGCCCCGTCCCTCCCTCACTGCCGGCCGCATGGTAGCCCCCCGCCACCGGCGGCCCCGCCCCCCGCCCCAGCCCCCCGCGCGTGAACTGCGCGCAGCCCGTGCTTGCTGTCCAGAGCCTCACCCAGCTTCACGAGGCCCGTCGCTTGCCGTTCCGGCTGCACTGCCCCCCAGGGCCATGCGGCCGGGTGGCCTTGCGGC
>JACNJP010000240.1 GCA_014382465.1 Planctomycetota bacterium | reverse complement strand
CGCCGGACGGGGACTGGGGGCGGGGGCGGGCGGCGGCCGCCGCCCAGCGCCGCATCGACTCGCCCGCCCTCGACGAGCCCCTGTGCCGGGTGGTCCACGCCGAGGGCGACGACCTGCCGGCCATGGTGGTCGACCGCTCCGGCGAGCTGCTGTCGGTGGAGCTCTACTCGACCGCCGCGGTGCCGCTGGCCCACCTGGCGCTGCCGGTGCTCCACGAGGTCCTCGGCACCCGCCACCACCAGGTCCGCCTCGACCAGGCGGCGGCCCGCGCCGAGAGCGAGGCCCCGTTTCGCGAGCTCTCCGACGGCTGCCCGGAGGTCCTGAAGGTCGAGGAGAACGGCGTCCGCTTCGAGGTCGACCTGCGCCGCGGCCACAAGACCGGCTTCTTCCTCGACCAGCGCGAGAACCGCGCCCGCCTGCGCCAGCAGGTCGCCAGCCTGGACGGCGCCGAGGTCCTCGACGTCTGCTGCTACACCGGCGGCTTCGCCCTGGCGGCGGCCGCCGGCGGCGCCGCCTCGGTGACCGCCATCGACCTCGACGAGGACGCGCTCCTGACCGCCCGGCGCAACGCCAACCTCAACCAGGCGCGCCAGGTGCGCTTCACCCAGGCCGACGCCTTCACCTACCTGCGGACCCTCGGCGCCAACCAGCGCCAGTTCGACGTCGTGGTGCTCGACCCGCCGAAGTTCATCTCCAACCGGCGCGAGGTCGAGGACGGCACGGCCAAGTACCACGACCTCAACAAGCTCGCGGTCCCGCTGGTGCGCGAGGGCGGCCTGCTGCTGAGCTGCTCCTGCTCAGGCCTGCTGTCGCCGATCGACTTCCAGGAGCGGGTCCGCCAGGCCGCCCGGCGTGCCGGCCGCAACCTCCGCCTCGAGCGCCTCACCGGCGCCGGCCCCGACCACCCGGTGCGCCTGGACTTCCCCGAGGGCGCCTACCTCAAGGCCATGTGGCTGCGAGTGGACTAGTCCCCGCCCGGGTCGTAGATGTAGCCCTCGAGCCGCCGGCTGCTGACGTCCTCCTCGCTCGGCTTGCGGCGCCGGAGCACCAGGATCTCCTCGGCGCCGTCGCCGTCGAAGTCCCGGATCGCCATCGCCTGGGGCAGCAGCCAGCCGGCCGGCGCCGGGCGGACGAAGCTGGGCGGCCTGGCCTCGGCCATCTGCACCAGCAGCGAGGCGCGGCCGAGCAGCCAGCCCACCAGGGTGTCGGCGTCCAGGTCGAGGGTCTTGTCGCGCTTGAGCAGGTCGCGCAGGAAGCGGCTGCCGGCCTCCTCGAGCACGCGGCGGTCGCGCACCAGGTCGCGCCAGCAGCGCAGCCGGCCGTCGGGGTCCAGCACCACGAGGTCGGTCCGGAGGCCGTCGCCGTCCAGGTCGCCCAGCCGGACCACGGTCCGGCGCAGGTCGTCGGCGGCGTCCCGGCCCTTGAACAGGTTCAGGAGCGACGGCGACTTCACCTTCAGGGTCTTGCTCTGCGGCATCGGCCGCTTGCTGAAGCGGCCGTTGCCGAGGCCCTCGTAGGCCAGCAGGTCGAAGTCCACCGAGAAGCTGAAGACCACCCAGGTCAGCGCCCGCGCCAGCGACACGTCCTCGACCCGCAGCAGCACCAGGTCGGGGAGGTCGTCGTTGTCCACCAGCGCCGCGAAGGCGTAGAGGACGTTGCCGGCGGTCGGGAGCTGGTCGCGCGGGCGGCGAAGGTCCAGGCCGTGCTCTCCGCCGAGGTAGATGATCACGGTGCCGCCGGCCAGCACGATGAGGTCGTCGGCGCCGTCCAGGTTGAGGTCGGCCCACTGCTCCCAGACGCCCTGGCGGGCGAGGCCGGCGATGTTGCCGGCGTCGAAGCTCAGGGCCGGCAGCCGCTCCTCGAAGCGCCTCAGGTCGACCTCGGCGGTCGGCTCCATCGGCAGGCCGTCGTCGCCGGCGACGTACTGGAAGATGCCGGGGCCGTCCTGGAGCAGCAGGTCGGGGCGGCCGTCGCCGCTGAGGGCGCGCATCCGCAGCGCCGGGATGCGCAGGGTCCGGGACACCCTGCCGAGCAGCCCGCGGCGGCCGCCGCCGCCGCCCACCTGGAGGTCGAGGGAGGTGCTCATGCGCAGCTCCGGCCCGGCCACGAAGCCGGCGCCGCTGCCGAACCAGAGCCGCACCCGGTCGCCCAGCGGCACCACCAGGTCGGCGCGGCCGTCCCCGTTGATGTCGCGCACCAGGTCGGCCGGGCGGTGGCCGCGCGGGATGCGGTTGCGGGCGCCGAGCTCGGGCAGCAGGGTCTCCCAGCGCAGGCCGTCCTGGTCGTGTACCAGCCGCTGGAGGGAGTCGCCGTCGGCGATCACCAGCAGCTCGTCGCGGCCGTCGCCGTCGGCGTCGGCCACCGACCAAAGAGAGGACTCGCCGGGCAGGCTGGCGCGCTGGAGCTCCCCGGCGGCGTTCCGCCAGCTCATCTCGGCGCCGTCCATCTGGACCAGGTCGATTGCGGCGTCGCCGTCGATGTCGAACAGGGCCAGGTGCCCGGGCTCCGGCTCGACGATCCGGTGCTGCTCAGACTGCGCCGGCAGGGCCGCCGGGAGGCAGGTGGCCAGCAGGATGAGGCTCGCCCGCATCAGCGGCTCCTCGCCACGTAGACCTCGACCACCTGCTTCTTCAGCACCATCAGGTCCCCGGTGCCGTCGCCGTCGAGGTCGGTGACCAGCACCCGCGAGCTGAGGGCTTCGACCTCGATCCGGCGCACCGGCTGCTCGGAGACCCGCAGCTTGCCGTCCCGGAAGGTGATGGCGCGGAACTCCAGCACCCCGTGCGGATCGGCCTCGAGCAGGTCCGCCCCGCCGTCGCCGGCGAGGTCCCCCGGCGCCGGGGGCACCTGGCTGAAGGCGGTGAAGTCGTCGGCGTCGTACTCCCGCTGGTACTTGAGCTCGGGGCGGCGCGGGTGGCGGCCGTCCTCGCCGGCCGGATAGACCAGCACCTGGTGCTCGATGTCGACCTTGGAGCCGCCGATCACGCCGACGTCCAGGGTCCACGAGCTCAGGATCAGGTCGAGGCGGCCGTCGACCGGCGCGACGTCGGCCAGGTGGACGCCGACCAGGCCGGCCTCGGTGGCCACCAGGCTGTCGGGCCGCGCCATGCTGCCCTGGCCCAGGAAGGGGTCGAAGAACAGCAGCACCTGCCAGTCGCCGGAGAGGCGGATCTCCTTCTCGCGCCGGGTGACCATCAGGTCGACCGCCGGGCCGCCGCCGGCGTCCACCAGCTCCAGCGAGGCGACCTCCCAGTCGCCGCCGTCCTCGTACGGGAGCGCCACGTCCGGCGCCGGCTCGAAGCGCGGGACGACGCCCGCGGGCCGCTGACGGTGGACGGTGATCACCCCTTGCCACTCGTACACCAGGTCGAGCAGGCCGTCGCCGTCGCTGTCGGCCAGCCAGGGAAGCGGCAGCGCCTCGGAGGCGTAGGCCGCAGGCGGTGGCTCGAGGGCGCCAGGATCCTCGTCCGGCACCATCAGGTCGGACAGGGGCTGGCCGCTGACCGTCACCGGACCGATTTTGTAGGCCCGGTCGAGCGCCGGACGGCGTCCGGAGGCCGGCCTCAGCGGGATGTCGCCGAAGACGTCGCCGTCGGCCGCCAGGATCCGGAAGCCGGTCCAGGTCGGCAGCACGACCTCGTCGAGACCGTCGCCGTCGAGGTCGGCGATCGCCGGCCAGGCGGGCAGCTGGCGGTGGGAGGGCAGATCGAGCAGCCAATCGCCGCTGCCGAGCTTGAGGATGCCCCGGTAGCCCTCCGCCCGCGGCGACAAGGCAAAGGCGCTGTTGCGGGTGGTCAGGAGCAGCTCGGCGCCGGCCTCGGCGGCGATGAATTCCCCCACTCCCCAGCAGACGATGTCGGACTTGACCTGGACCTCGTGATCGGGACGCGTCGGCAGGGCGCCGTCCTCGCGCAGCCGGTGGACCTGGATCACCCGGTCGCCGTTCTCGCGCCGGACCGCCAGGAAGAGGTCGAGGCGGCCGTCACCGTCGGCGTCGGCGGTCTCGAGCGAGAGCAGCTCGCCGTCCAGCGGGAGCAGGCTGCGCACGTGCGGCACCCCCTGCGGCAGCGCCGCGATCAGGAGCGGCAGCAGGATCACTCGGCGCCTCCGCGGTCGGCGTGCATGGTCGACTCGAGCAGGGCCTCTCCGGTCTTCCAGGAGATCAGGGACAGGATCGAGTATTCGGTTTCGCCGCCGACCGATTCCTTGCGGAACAGGGACAGCAGGATCAGGTCGCCGATGAGGAGCGACTCCCGCTGGGACACCGAATCCTGGTGCCAGGCCCACAGCGGCCAGAACTGGCTCGAGATCAGCTCCCGGCCGGGGCTCCAGGCGCGGAAGCGGACCGCGTCCTCCTCCCCGTCCGGCCGGCGGAGGACCAGCTCCACCTTCTGCCCTGGCTCGAGCTCGAGCCGGAAGCGGCGCACCAGCTCGGCGGCGGAGCCGGGGTCCCGGCCCTGGAACGAGAGGACGAGGTCCCCTTCGCGGGCGCCGGCCTGCCGCAGCGGGCTCTCGGCGGCGATGCGGGCGATCTCGGGGAAGGCGCCGTCGACGACCGTGTCCCGGAACGCGGCGCGCACCAGGGCGCGGTCGACGTGGTAGAGGGTGCGCGTCCGGCCCAGCGGCGAGCGGGCCTCGGCCTCGGCCTCGATCTCGAGGACCGCGGTCCCGCGCTCGACCTTGAGCACCACCGGACGCGGCCGGTCGATGCCGCGCAGCAGCGACTCCAGCCGCCCTGGGTCGTCGACCCGGGTGCCGTCGAAGGCCAGGAGGACGTCGCCCAGGCGCAGGCCGGCGCGCTCCGCCGGCGAGCCGGCGGCGACATCGGTGACGCGCACGCCGGGACGGATCTCGAGGTCCTCGAGGCTGTCGGACTCGTTGGGAGCCACCTCGACGCCGATCCAGCCGCGGCGGCCGGGCTCCTCCTCCACCACGCCTTCCAGCTCGAGCAGCCCTTTGGGGAGCGGAAGCGGCCGGTGGACGGCGCAGGCGGCGAGCGGCAGCAGGGCGAGGGTGGCGGCGAACAGGCGCGGCATCATAGTTTCTTACGCGGGAAGAGGGCGGTCGCGGCGGCGAAGTACAGGCCGGCCTGGATCCAGGTGGCGCGGGCCCCGGCCGCCAGCACCTCGGGGTCCGGCGGCACGCTGTCGGTGTAGCCCTCGGCGACGCGCTCGGCCAGCTTCAGGGCGCTGTCGTGGCCGATGCCGGGCAGCCAGTCGGCGAAGAACCAGGACGCCCCGGCGCCCATCTCCGGCGCGAGGAAGACGCTGAACAGCACCACCAGCATGGTGGCGAGGCCGCTCGCCAGAGCCCCCGTGGGCAGCAGCATCGACAGCAGGAAGGCGAACAGGGCCAGGGCGGTCAACGGGGCCAGCGCCTGGGCCAAGGCCGCGTGGATGCCGTCGGCGACCTCGTCCTCGAGGAAGACCAAGATCGGGATGAAGGAGTAATAGTCATCCGGCAGCTCGAAGGCCGGCAGGCCGAGCGCGGCGGCCGCGGCGGCTCCCTCCAGCCCGTCCTCCTCCACCATGTAGAGCCAGGCGGCGAGCTGATCGGGCCGCAGCCCTTCCTCGGCCAGCCAGTCGTGGAAGGCGGCCTCGGCCTCCGGCTGCTGGTTCATCACGAAGGGGGCCGAGACCACATGGCCGCCGTCGTAGAGCACGGCGCAGCCGAGGGCGGCGGTGAGCACCGCAGCGCCGCCGAGCACGAAGGGGCACAGCAGGGCGGTCAGCCCGCGAGCGAGGACGAAGCCGACCCGGGAGATGCCTCGCGTCATCGGGTCGCGCACCGCGGCCGAGGCGATCTCCCGCGGCAGGGCTGCCCCGACCAGGACCAGGGTCGCCAGCTCGGCCAGCCCGAGTCCGAAGCCGGCCGCCTGGGCGAAGCGGGGCCAGTAGTTTGCGGCCGCCTCGGCGCCGCCGCCGGGGATGACCCCGGCCGCCAGCCGGGCCAGCATCATGCGCAGGAGCACCCCGAGGACCACCAGGACCAGGCCGATGCGCAGGCTCCGGCGATGGAACAGGGCGTAGAGCTCGCCGCGGAGCGCCCGGAGGAAGCCGCTCACGCCTCCTCCCCCTGGTGCACGGCCCGCCGGAACAGGTCGACCAGCGAGGCCCGCTTGCGGTGGAACTCCTCCAGGCCGACGCCGGCGGCCGCGAGCTTGGCCAGCAGCGGCACGAGGTCGGCGCCGGGGTCGAGGCGGGCGCTGATCCGACCCGCGCCGAGCGGCGCGGCGTCGCGCACCGGCGGCCACGCCACCAGGATCGCCAAGGCCTGCTCCACCTGGGCGCAGCGGAGCTCCAAGCCCTCGCCGGCGCGCGCCAGGAGCTCGGTAGTCTCGCCTTCGAGCACGGTGCGGCCGTCCTCGAGCACGCCGACGCGCGTGCAGACCTCCTGGACCTCGCGCAGGTGGTGGCTCGACAGGACCACGGTCACGCCCTGCTCCGCGGCGAGGCGCCGGAACAGGTCGAGCAGGTCCTCCACCCCCTCGGGGTCCAGGCCGGAGAGCGGCTCGTCCATCACCAGCAGCCGCGGATCCCCCAGCAGCGCCCGCGCCACCGCCGCCCGCCGTCCCTGGCCGTGGGAGAGCTTGCCGCCGCGGTTGTGCTGGCGGTGGACCAGTCCGACCAGGTCCAGCACCTCGTCGACGTCCCGGCCGCCGCGGATGCCGCCGCGGATCCGGGCGATCTCGAGGTTCTGGCGCACGGTCAGGGTGTCGTCCAGGCCGGGCGGGTCGAGGGCCACCCCGATCGGCAGCGGCAGCTGGTGGAGCTTCCGGGACGGGACGCCGAAAACCTCGCAGCGGCCGCCGAAGGACGGGAGGAAGCCGAGCAGCGCCCGCAGGGTGGTGGTCTTGCCGGCGCCGTTGCGGCCGAGCAGGCCGTAGAGGTCGCCGGGGCGCACTTCGAGGTCCACCTGGCGAAGGATCTGAGTGGAGCCGAAGCGGAGCTGAAGGGCTTCGGCGCGCAAGGCGAGAGGGCTGGACATCCGGCGGGGTTACCCCAGTCCGCACAAGGATAGAATCCGCAGCACCATGCTGGAACTGCTGCCTGCCCTACTCCTCTCCGCCGCCCTGGCTCCGCAGGCCGGCGCCCAGGAGCCCGCCGCCCCGCCGGCGGCCGAGAAGGTGCTGGCCCGCGCCCTGCGCGGCGATCTGCTCGGCCCGCAGCAGACGCCGGGCGGCCCGGCGCGGGGCTGGATGCGCTTCGAGCAGGTCCTCGACGGCCAGTGGGTGCGCTGCATCGGCGCCAGCCTGGCGGGAGGCCAGCCGGTCTACTCCTTCGTCCAGATGATGCGCGAGCGGGACGACGGGGCCGTCGAGGCCTGGCGCTTCGACTCCACCGGGCAGGTCTCGGCGTGGTTTGGGAAGGCCGAGACGCGCGGCATGAGCCTGGACTGGACCGACGAGGAAGGGGCGGTCCTGGCCCGGCAGGAGTGGGGCTTCGAGAACGGCGACTGCGACTTTCGGCTGCTGCGGCGCGCCAGCGAGGGGGCGGCCTTCACCTCGCAGGTCGCCGGGCTGCTGCGGGCCGGCGGCCAGCGCCCGACCTGGAAGCCCAGCGCGGCGGCCGAGCTGCGGCTGGAACAGAACCCCTACGCCTTCTATCTGGGGACCTTCTGCGGCAAGGAGAGCAGCGTCTTCGGCGACAGCGAGGGCTCGACCCGGACCGAGGGCATCCTCGACGGCCAGTGGTTCCACTCCAGCTACCGGTCGGAGGTCGCCGGGCGAAGCGCCTACTCGGGTCAGGGCTTCGTCCGCTGCGGCGCTGACGGCCGCTACCAGCTCCACTGGTTCGACACTTTCGGCGACCACCAGGTGCTCGACGGAGCCCTCGGAGAGGACGGGGCCGTGGCCTTCCTGCGCGACGGCGAGGGCGACCCCGTGGAGCGGCACACCGACCGCTACACCGCCGCCGGTTACACCTTCCGGATCGAGAAGCGCGACGGCCCGGACGATCCCTGGAAGGGATTCATGACCGCCACCTACACCCGGATGGCCGAGCCTCCGCCGGCCCCGCCCGGCGAGGACGGCGAAGACGGCCAGGGCGGCTGAGCCGTGATCCGCGCCGTCACCTTCGACTGCTTCGGCACCCTGATCGACTGGCGCGCCGGGCAGCTCCGAGTGCTCGAGCAGCTCCCCTCGCTGCGCGGCCAGGAGGACCTCCTCGACGAGGTCTTGGCGGCCCGCGGCCCCTTCGAGAGGCAGCTCGAAGCCGGCTCTTGGCGGCGCTACGAGGAGATCCTGGCCGAGTCGGTCGGGATGGCCTGCCGCCGGGTGTGCGGCGTCGAGCTGACCGGGACCGAGAAGCGCGCCTTCGCCGCCGGTCAGCTCGGCTGGCCCGCTTTCGCCGACACCGTCGCGGGCCTGGAGGCGCTGGCCGCCCGCCTGCCGATCGGCCTGCTCAGCAACTGCGATGACCTGACCCTTCGCCTGTGCGCCCACAAGCACCTCAGGGCGCCGGTCGCCCTGTTCGTCTCGGCGGAGCAGGTGCGGTCGTACAAGCCGGCCTCCAAGCACTGGGGCGCGGCCCTGGCGGCGCTCGGCCTGGAGCCGGCCGAGATCCTCCACGTCTCCTTCGCGACGGAGTACGACCTGGTGCCGGCGGCGGCGCTCGGCTTCCCGCTCGGCTTCCTGCGCCGCTACGGCGCCGCGGAGCCGAGGGACCTCGAATTCGCCTATCGCGCCGACGACCTGCCCGGGCTGGTCGCCGCGGTCCTGGCGGACCTCGACTGAGGGCTCAGGCCACCGGCTCGAGCGGCGCGCAGCCGGGGCCGGCCCGGAACAGCTCCTTGATGCCGCCGAGCCCGGCCAGGGCGGCGCTGGCCTCGAAGGGCAGAAAGACGGTCTTGTCCCCCTGGCGCTGGGCCCCGATCTCGGCCAGGGTGCCGAGGTAATGCGCGGCGATGCGGTACTCTGCGGGGTCCATCCTGCCTCCCGCCAGAGCCGCGCCGACGGCCTGCAGCGCCTGGGCCTCGCCTTCGGCGACCCGGCGGCGGGCCTCGGCCTCGCCCTCGGCCCGCAGCACCTGGGCCCGCTTGTCGCCCTCGGCTTCGGCGACGGCGGCGTCGCGCAGCCCCTCGGCCTCGAGGATGTGCGCCTGCTTGACGCCCTCCGCCTCGAGGATGCGGGCGCGGCGGCCGCGCTCGGCGGTCATCTGCTTCTCCATCGCCACCTTCACCGACTCGGGCGGCGTGATGTCCTGCAGCTCGACGCGGTTGACCTTGACCCCCCACTTGTCGGAGGCCTCGTCGAGGACGCTGCGCATCTTGCCGTTGATCTGGTCGCGCGAGGTCAGGGTGGCGTCCAGGTCGAGGTCGCCGATGATGTTCCGCAGGGTGGTCTGCGCCAGCTTCTCGAGCGCGTTCGGCAGGTTGGCGACCTCGTAGACCGCGCGCTTCGGATCGGTGATCTGGTAGTAGAGCAGGCCGTTGACCCCGATCAGCACGTTGTCCTTGGTGATCACGTGCTGGCGCGGGAAGTCGAGCAGCTGCTCGCGCAGGTCGATGTAGCCGCGCGGGAGGTAGGCGACCACCGGCTCGCCCTCGTAGCTCTCCGAGACCACCCGCCACTGGATCGCCCGGCGCTTGTCGAGGATCGGCCAGATGATGTTGATGCCGGGCTGGAGGACGCGGTGGAACTTGCCGAGCCGCTCGATGATGACCACTCGGGCCTGCTTGACGGTCTTCAAGCCGAGCGCCCCCATCACGACCACGAACACCGTGACGGCCAGCAGGATGAGGAGGAGGGGGTCCATGCCCCGGGGCTACGCCCACCCAGGCCGGCTCATTCGACGATCAGGCGGTTTCCCTCGACGCGGACCACCCCGACGGTGTCGCCTTCCAGCAGCGGCCCGCCGCTGGCAGCCTGCGCCCGCCACTCCTCGTTCCCGACCTTGGCCGTGGCCACCCCGCCGGCCGGGCAGCCGCGGACCACCCGGCCGCTGCGGCCGATCATCGCCTCGACGTTGGTGTCCGGCGCGCCCGGCTCCAGCAGCCGCAGCAGCAGCGGCCGGAGGCTGAAGAAGGACAGGAAGGTCACGGCCGCGAACACCCCGAGCTGGGCCGAGAGGCCGTGCCAGCCGCAGATGTCGGCCAGCGCCGCTCCCAGTCCGCCGACCCCGAGGCAGGCCAGCACGAAGCCGGGGGTGAACATCTCGAGAATGCCCATCAGCAGGGCGAACAGGAACCACAGGTGCCAGGGCAGGAAGGCTTCGAATTCGAAGGCCTTCCCCACCGTCTCGAGGAAGCCAGGTTCGGGGTTCTGGATCAGCATCAGGGTGCCTCCGCCCGGCCGGGATAAGCGGCCCGGGCGCGGGGTCAGGAGCCGCTACGCGCCAGCTGCAGGCCGACTTCGATGGCTTTTTCCAGCTGGCGGTCGATCTCGGCGGCGTAGTCGCCGGGCAGGTTCTCCACCGGGAAGTCCGGCGGACAGCCGTTGAGCTCCATGTTCGTCATGTTGCCGTCGTTGACGTACCAGCCGCGCATCGGCAGCCGGACGAAGGAGCCGTCCAGCAGGCCGGCGCCGCCGGTCGAGATCACGGCGCCGTAGGTCTGCTTGCCGACCACCGGACCGCGCCCCAGGGTCTTGATCGCCCAGGAGAAGATCTCGGCGTTGGAGTAGCTGTTCTCGTTGCACAGCACCACCACCGGCTTGTTCCAGGTGGCGAAGACGCGCCGCCCCTGCGGGTAGCCTTGGCCGCCGCCGCGCGGAACGGTGATGGCGTGGTCGTTGACCATCAGCATGCTGAGCACCATGTCGGTGGTCCAGCCGCCGCCGTTCTCGCGGACGTCGATCAGCAGCGCCTCCTTGCCTGCGCCGGCGTGGTAGAGGTCGCGCTCGAACTCGAGCAGGCTGGGGGTGCCCATGCCCTCGATGTGGATGTAGCCGAGCTTGCCGCCGGAGGCGTGCTCGACCTTCGACCGCGCCTGCTCGGCGGCGCGCCGGTAGAGCAGGCCGCCGAGCGCCCCGGAGGACTGGGGCCGGACCAGGAGGCTGCGCTCCTCGCCGGCGGAGCCCCTGACCTGGAGCTCGGTCTCGCGGCCGACGGTGCCGACCATGGCGCGGTAGAAATTGCCGCCCTCCGCGAGCGCCTGCCCGTTGACCGCCAGCACCACGTCGCCGGCCGCCAGCCTGCTGGCCTCGCGGGACGCGGGGCCGCCCTTGACCACCTCCCGGACCCGCCGGCCGGGCCCGGAGTAGCCGTCGTCCCAGGTCACTCCGAGGTCGCCGGTGGCGGTCGAGTCGATCTCGGCGGCCTGGGTGCCGCCGCCGCCGTAGTAGCCCATGTGGCTGGCGTTCATCTCGCCCAGCATCCAATTGACGAACTCGCCGAAGTCCTCGCCGGTGGAGGCCGCCAGCGCCAGCGGCCGCCACTCCTCGAGCGAAGCCGACCAGTCGTGGCCGTGGAAGCCGGGGTCGTAGAAGCCGCGGTCGAGCACGCGCCAGGCCTGCTCCATCACCGCCCGGCGGAGCTCGCGCTGGTCGCGGCGGTAGCGCACCGAGAAGCCGTAGGTGGTGGCCTTCGAGCCGCGGCCGGTCACCTTGCCGCCCTTGACGTAGTAGACCTCCTTGCCGTGGGCGGTGAAGGAGCTGACCGAGCTCGGCTCGAGCTTCTCCTCCTTCTTCTCGAACAGGTCGATGGCGTAGAAGCCGGTGTCGACGCCGTCGGTCCCGCTGGTGAGGCGGGTGCCGAGCCCGGAGTTGAAGTAGACCTTCTCGGAGTCGGCGTCGAAGCCGAGCGCGTCCTCATTGCCCTCCCGCCGGGTCAGGCGCTCGATCCGCAGGTGGATGTCGGCGAAGTCGATGACGACGGGCTCGACCTCGGGCTTCTCGTTCTCGTCCTCGTCCTCGTCACCCTCCTCGTCCCCGCCCTGCGGCTTCTCCCCGCCCTCGGGCGCGGCCGCGGGCTCCTGGGCAGCAGGCTCGGCAGCCCCGGGTTCCGCCCCGGGCTCCGGAGCGGCGGCCGGATCGGCGGGGGCGGCGGGCTCCTTCTTGGCCTTGGCCTTGGCCTTTTTGGCCTCGGCCTTGGCCTTCTTGGCCGCCTCCTCCGCCTCGAGCCGCTCGCGCTCGGTCAGCTCGGTGTCGCCCTTGCGCAGCCACGCCACCCAGACGTCGGTCTCGTCGAGCATCTCGCGGCGCGAGGTGAAGACCAGCTTGCGCCCGTCGGGGGACCAGCGCGGCGCGCTGTCGTCGTCCGGGTGACGGGTGAGGTTGAACGGCACCACGCCCGGGGCGTCCTCCGGCGCGCCCTCCTCGACCGCGGCGCGGACCAGGTAGACCTCGGTGTTGTAGTCCTCGTCGACCTTGGAGTAGGCGATCCACCGGGAGTCGGGGGCCCAGGAGTAGTCCGGGGTGTCGAAGCCGTCGGTGAGGACCCGCCGGACCACCCGGTCCTCGGCGCCGGCCACCTGCAGCTTCCCGGGATACTCGATCCAGGCCAGCAATTCGCCGTTGGGCGCGGCAGAGAGGCTCAATTCATCGACCTCGGTGCTCGTGAGCCGCTGCTCGACGAAGCGCCGGGCCAGGTAGAAGGGGGTCTCCTCCTCGGCCGGTGCGACCCGATAGATCTCGCTGTTGCCGTCGCGTTCGCTCAGGAACAGCAGGGCCTTGCCCTCCTCCACCCAGACCGGGTTGCCGTCGGGCTCGGGCGCGGTGGTGACGCGGACGCAGCGCTCGATCTTGTCGTGCTTGCGCAGGACGTAGATGTCGCCGTCGGCGACGAAGGCGATCGACTCGCCGTCGGGAGACACCGCCAGCTCGCTGGCGCCGTCGGAGACGGTGACCTCGCGCTCGACCGGGACCGAGGGGTCGAAGCTGCCGTAGACCGCGAGCGCGCGCGCCTCGCCGCCGGCGGCGCCGACCAGCACCCCGCCGGCCCCGGGCCCGGCGACCACCGGCCGGCCGTCGCGGCTGATCTCGGCCGCCCGCATCGTCCTGCCTCCCGCGTGGAACACCGGCTGGGGGGGGCCGCCGGCTGCGG